>CALBTN010000427.1 GCA_937967345.1 uncultured Rubrivivax sp.
CTGAGGCGAACTCAGCATGCTGATGTCCAGCACGGCCAGCAGCCGGCCCAGCGGGTCGTACACCGGCGCGGCGCTGCAGCTCAACGCGATGTGCGTGGCGTCGAAGTGGTCGCGCTGGTGCACGGTGAGCGCTTGCCCGGTGGCGATCGCGGTGCCCACGCCGCAGGTGCCGGCGTGGGGCTCGCTCCAGTCGCTGCCAAGAGTCAGCCCGGCGCGGCGCAGCGGGATGTCGAGCTGCAGGTCGCCGATGAAATCCACCGTCACGCCGCGCGCGTCGGTCAGCAGCACGCAGTAGCCCATGCCGGCCACCTGCTGGTACAGCGACTCCAGCCCGTGGCGCGCGATGCGCAGGAACGGCTCGATGCGCTCGCGGTGCTCGCGCAGCTGCTGCTGCGGCAGGACCACCGTGTCTTGCATGCGCGTCGGGTCCAGGCCGTGCTGGTGCACGCAGCGGCGCCAGCTGTCGGTGATCAGCACCTCGGGGCCGGCGGCGGCCAGCGGCAACGCGTCGCCGGCCAGCCGCATCACGGCATGGATGTGTTCGCGCTGGCGTGGGTCCATCGCGGTGTGCTGGCCTGCATGTGCCTGGAAGCGGCGGGCGACGACGGGGATGCCGACTGTACGCGCCTGCCGCTGCGTATGCGCCTATGCCGCAGGTGCGCGCTCAACGCGGCAGCGGCGTCCCTTTGATCGGTTGCAGCCCTTGCTCGCGCTGCGCGTGCCGGCCACTGCCGTGCCGCTCGAGCAGCACCCTTTGGCCGCAGCCCAGGATCGCGGCCGTCGACAGCGGCCGTCGACAGCGGCGACTCGCCAGCGCCGGTCAAGTGCGGTTCATGCGCCGGCAAGGCTCACGACGCCGCCCGCGCCTGCAGCAGCTCGCGCAGCGCTTGCGGCAGGTGCTGCCGCAGTGCGGCCGACCACTGCGCCTGCCGGCGCTGCCAGACGATGCCGAGCCACACGATCGCCAGGCCGATCGCGGTGAGCGCGACCGGAAAGACCAGGCTGTCGCGGAACACGCGGTACGACAGGTAGCCGAGGTAGCCTGCGACGCCCAGGCCGCCGAACACCGCGAACACGCGCCGCCCGAGCACCGCGCCGAGCAAGATCATCGCCAGGTTGATCGCGAGGTAGCCGAGCCGGCCCCACTCGCTGCGCGACTCCATCAAGCTGAGCCCGCCCCAGAAGCTGAGCACGCCGAACAGGTAGAGCCAGAACGCGTAATCGCGCGAATGGCGCGAGCGCAGGTCCACCCAGAACGCGAGCAGGATCGTCGCCACGCCGAACCACAGCGAGACGAACCTGCGGGCCTGCCAGTCGAACCAGCCGCCGAACAGCAGCGGCACCAGGTCCATGCTCATGTACCACAGCGTCACGGCCACCGGCATCAGCATGAACGGGAGGCGGTAGCGCCACAGCAGCACCGCCGCGGCGGCGAGCGTGCCCAGTTCCATCATCAGCCAGCGGCCGTCGATGGTCTGATGGAAGTGGCGGTATGGCGTGTCCGCGCCCCAGTGGCCGAGCGCCATCTGCGCGAAGAAGATCGACAGCGGCACCATCACCACCGCGAGGGTCGCGGTGATGCCGGCCGCAATCTCGAGCCCGCGCTCGGCCAGCCGGTGGGTGAGCGCCAGGAACAGCACGCCGTAGCACAGCGCGATGAACAACCCACCCCAGCCGCCGAGCGAGTTCCAGCCGAGCGTCATGAACAGCGTCATCGCGCCGATCGCGATCATGCCGCCCAGGTAGTACAGGACGTGCACGAAGCCAAACCGTGGTGTCGCCGCGGCCGAGGCCGTCAGGAACTCGGCCAGCCGGTCGGCCTGCGCGGCGCTCAGGATGCCGGCGTCGACGGCGGGCTGCAACTCGGTCCTGCGCATGTTGTTCCTCGCGCTGGAAGGCGCGGCCGGCCACGGGGCTGCCGACTGTACACACCGGCGCACGCGCCGACGATGCGCTGTGGGTGCCAAGCAGCGGCGTGCGAACGTCGCGCATCGCGATGCAGCTGGCGCCGGGCCCGCGACACCTGGATCGGGTCTTCGACCTGCTGCGCGACCTGGGTACCGCAGGCAACCTGACCAGCGGCGTGCAGCTTGCCGCGCTGGCCATCAAGCATCAGGCCGAACTGCACGGTACCGATGCGGACTTCGCCCGCATGAAGGGGCTGCGCTGGGCCAACCCGCTCGCCGGCGTTCGAGCGGGCGCAGCCGCAACGATCAGGTGTTCAGCTTGCGCCCCAGCCGCTGCTCGACCTTGGCGATCTTGCCCTGCAGCCGCCCGTCCGAACCCTGGCGGTAGTCGATCTTCAGGTTCACGCCGATGCGGGCGCAGTCGCGCTGCAGCTCGCGAAAGCAGGCGCTGACCACGCCGATCACCTGATCCCACTCGCCTTCGAGGATGGTGCCCATCGGCGTCAGCTGGTAGGGCACGCCGCTCTTGTCGATGACGTCGAGGATGCGCGCCACGTGGGCGCTCAAGCTTTCACCCTGGCCGTGCGGCGCCATCGCGAATTCGAGCATCACCATCGTCCAACTCCTTTGCCGGGCGCGGCGGCACGACCCGCGCGAACTGTTCGGCCAGCACCTCGAGCGTGCGCGCCTCGAGGTCGATCAGGTCATGGGCCTCGCGCGCCAGGCTGGTCAGCGTGTCGGCACGGTACGGGCGATCGTGGCCCAACTCGGCTTCGAGCGCGTTGGCGCGGTCGGTCAGCGCCACGGGGTCGGCGCCGACGATGATCAATGCATGCGCCAGCACCACCTGCTGCGCGCCGAAGCGGCGCCAGGCCTGCGCGGTACCGACCAGCTTGCGGCCATGCACCGCGAGGTTCCAGCGGCCGTCGCAAAACGAGCCCTGCACCGCTTGCGGCGTTGCGCGCACGCCGAGCCGCGCGAAGGCCGCCGCGAGCGCCTCGCACAGTGCGGCGTAGACCGCATGCATGTCGGCCGCTGTGGCGCCGGCGGCGGGCCAGGCCAGGCTCAGGTTCCAGATGCCCGGGCCCTGCGGCACCAGCCCGCCGCCCGAGCGGCGCACCTGCAAGGCGCTGCCGTGGTGTGCGGCGACGTCGTCCCAGTGCGCCAGCGCGGTGGTGCGCCGCGGCACCACCCAGCCCGGCGTGCCCTGCCACAGATGGGCGACCGCGCGCTCGCCGTGCGCGGCCGCCGCCATCCATTCGGCCTCGCGCTCGATGCCCGCGGCCAATGGGTGCTCGTGCACGCAGACGAAACCGAAGGGGGGCAGCTTCACCGCGCCATCATGCACCGGGCTCATGCGAAGTCGCGTTCGAGAACCGAAATTCAGCGACGCTTCCCGACGCCTTCGCCGACCTTCGGCGCAAGACGATCGGCTCTCGCGATCGGCCCCATTCGGTCGTGCGCCGCAAGTCGACGACCGTCAGGTGCAAACCCGATTGTGGACTTTCAGTTCGGGGCGCCGAGCCGTCGAACTACCGTGCCTAACAACGCGCTCCAGCGGGACGCCTGCGGCGTCGCTCCGCTCCGTCGCAGGTTCCCTTGCTTCGCGGCAAAATACGCCGCTCAGCTTCGGCGCCCCTGAGCGCCGCGTTCGACGTCACAAGGCCTACGTTGACGGGCGTAGCTCTTGGGCTACACTGTCGCCATGCGGGTCGAGAAGACCGACGAGTATCGCGATTGGATCGATGGGTTGAAGGACCTTGCGGGCCGCGCACGGATCCTGATGCGCGTCGACCGACTGATCCACGGGAATCCCGGGAGTCATCGGAACCTGCCCCACGGCATCGCGGAACTGAAGATCGACTTCGGACCCGGGTACAGGGTCTACTACACGCGGCGAGGCGAGCGCCTGCTGTTGCTCCTGATCGGAGGTGACAAGTCCTCGCAGGCCCGCGACATCGCCACAGCCGCACGCCTGGCACGGCAGTTTGAGGAGTAGCAGCATGCCTACCACCGCACGCAAGACCTCGGCGAAGCTGAAGACCTCGCCCTACGACGTGGCCGAGCACCTTCGAACACCCGAGGAAATGGCGGCCTACCTGGACGCGTGGCTTGACGACGCTCCCGACGATGTTGGCGGCATCGCAAGGGCCTTGGGCGACATCGCGCGTGCGAAGGGCATGTCGCAGGTCGCGAAGGACGCGGGCCTCAGCCGGGAGAGTCTCTACCGCGCGCTCAGCGAGAACGGCAACCCGAGCTTCGCCACGGTCCTGAAGGTAGCGAAGGCGCTGGGTGTCCGACTACACGCGCAGCCAGCATAGGTCGAATGTGACGCCGAACCCGTCGGTCGAGGCGACCCGCAACGACATGGGCCGCTCCAGGGCCAGCCATTCATCGTCCCTTCCGCGGCCCATGCCGTTGCGGGCGCCTCACCTCCAACGTTAGGGCGCTCACCACCACCATCGACCATGGACTGTCCAATCTGCAAGCTCCAGGGGGAACACGTCCGCGCTTCCCCTGTCGGTGATCGCTACGACGTTGACTGCGCCCGTTGTGGTCGCTTCTCAATCAGTGGTACCGCACTCGCGATGGCAAACCATCGCTTGCCAGACCACCTGCTCTCGGCGTGGATTCGTGATCAGAACGAACTGGCACAGCCGCCAAAGATCGTCTCTACGGATCTCGATACGCTCGTCGCTGGCCTACCCAAGCGACGGGTTTCAGAAAAGCAGTTGCTCCTTCTGCGAGCACTGGAACGCCACTCTGCATATGCCGGCGCTGTCGTACACATCGTGCCAGAGCACGACATGCCACTAGCTTGGTGCTCTTCTGTGAAGGAGTTCAACTTCATCATCCGCGCGCTCACGGGGCGCGCGCTTGTTCAACTTGAGGCTTACGAGGATCCTGCAGACTCGTTCTCGCTTGACCTAACCGTAACCCCAGCTGGCTGGCTGTTGCTCGAGGAGACAGCCAAACCTGCGTCACTTCGGAACCAAGTGTTCGTGGCGATGTCCTTCGCGCCGGAGCTCACCTCCGCCTGGCTCAATGGCATTCGCCCGGCCATCCGTCGCGCGGCTTTTCAACCCTACCGGATTGACGCTGAACCTCACCTTGATCGCATAGACGCGAAGATCATCACTGAGATCAAGAACTCGCGATTCTTGGTGGCCGACGTTACTCAACAGCGCCCAGGTGTGTACTTCGAGGCGGGCTATGCGCTTGGATTGGGTCTCCCCGTCTTCTGGACGGTGCGAAAGGATGACCTCCAGAACGTCCACTTCGATACGCGGCAGTACAACCACATCGTGTGGGAAAGCGAAGAGGAGTTGGCGAACAGGCTATACGAATTCGTCGCGGCAATCATCGGCACAGGCGAAGCGCCCTAACCCCTCTACAGGGACTTCCCGCTGAGTCAACGGGCTTGGCTGTTTTCCTCGTTATTGGACTGGCGCAACGTCAAAGCCACTATGGAAGGACAGACTGGGCAAGCCGGCTCGTTCGGCGGCAGATCGGGCATGCAGCGAAGACGACCGCCGGGATTTGGAAGGTATCGCAACCGGACCTCGAGGCGATCCTTTTCAGACTGCCTCCGACCGAAGTTCAGCAGTGCCTCGTGGTGAAGGTCGCTTCCCTCTTCGCCCTCGCCGACGCCATCGCAGCCCGCCGCGCCGCCGCGCGCGCCCGGGTCGAGCGGCTGACCTCGGCGCTGCTCGCCAAGGCCTTCCGCGGCGAACTGGTGGCGCAGGATCCGAACGGCGAACCCGCCGGCACGCTGCTGGCCCGCCTGCGCGCCCAGCGCCATGCCCAGCCGCCCGCAACGCGGCGCGGCCGCGCCAGGCGCGCGCGCGAGACCACCGCATGAGCGGCGACATCCCCGGCCCGATCCACGAAGACGTCCCCGGCGGCGTGCCGCTGAAGATGTGGACGCGCGGCGTGCCGGTCGAGGACCAGGCCAAGCGCCAGCTCAGCAATGCCGCGCGCTTGCCGATCGTGTTCCGCCACATCGCCGCGATGCCCGACGTGCACTTCGGCATCGGCGCCACCGTCGGCTCGGTGATCCCGACGATCCGAGCCATCATCCCGGCCGCGGTGGGCGTGGACATCGGCTGCGGCATGATGGCCTGCAAGACCACGCTGACGGCTGCAGACCTGCCCGACAACCTGGGCCCGCTGCGCGCGGCGATCGAGCGTGCGGTGCCGCACGGCCGCCAGCCGGGCAGCCGCGACCCCGGTGCCTGGCAAAAGCCGCCGGGCGCGGTGACCACCGCCTGGGCGCGACTGCAGCCGCGCTTCGCCGAGTTGTGCCGCGATTACCCCAGGCTTGAAAAGACCAACCACATCCAGCACCTGGGCACGCTGGGCGGCGGCAACCACTTCATCGAGGTCTGCCTGGACGAAGCGGGCGGCGTGTGGTTCATGCTGCACTCGGGCT
The DNA here is from genome assembly GCA_937967345.1 of uncultured Rubrivivax sp. Lineage (GTDB taxonomy): Bacteria > Pseudomonadota > Gammaproteobacteria > Burkholderiales > Burkholderiaceae_C > Rubrivivax. The sequence continues at coordinate 6,340 of CALBTN010000427.1, forward strand.
CGCGCGGCGTGGGCAACTTCATCGGCACGATGTTCATCGAGCTGGCCAAGCAGGACGCGATGCGCCAGCAGGCGAGCCTGCCCGACCGCGACCTGGCCTACTTCGAGGAAGGCAGCCGCCACTTCGGCGACTACGTGCGCGCGGTGGGCTGGGCGCAGCAGTTCGCTGCCATCAACCGCGAGCTGATGATGAAGCAGGTGATCGACGCCGCGAAGACGGTGATCCGCAAGAACTTCCACAGCCACATCGAGGCGGTGAACTGCCACCACAACTACGTGAGCAAGGAACACCACTTCGGCGCCGACGTGTACGTCACGCGCAAGGGCGCGGTGAGCGCGAGGGCCGGGCAGCTGGGCATCATCCCCGGCAGCATGGGCGCACGCAGCTACATCGTGCGCGGCAAGGGCAACGCGGAGTCGTTCGAGTCCTGCTCGCACGGCGCGGGGCGCGTGATGAGCCGAGGCGAGGCCAAGCGCCGCTTCACGCTGGCCGACCACCGCGCCGCCACCGCGGGCGTCGAATGCCGCAAGGACAAGGACGTGATCGACGAAACGCCCGCGGCCTACAAGGACATCGACGCGGTGATGCAGGCGCAGCGCGACCTGGTCGAGGTGGTGCACACCTTGACGCAGGTGGTGTGCGTGAAGGGGTGATGGCGGCGCTGTGCCGGCCGTCGGCGTCAGCGGGGTCAGTGCCGCGCGCCGTCCTTTCGGCAGCATCCGACCCTCACGACAGCGGGCCGCAGAGCGGGTGCTTCGTCTCGGGCAAGCGGTCGTTGCCTCTATGCAGGTGCAAGCAACGTGAACTGGCCGCGCGCGAGCAGCTTCCTGAAGTCGCGATCGAAGGTTGCGAGGTGCTCCCCGAGGTGCACCACGGCTGCCGACAACCACGCATCAGGCACATCGTTGCCGCTCAAGTGTTTGCCGATACACAGCTGCCGCAGCTTCGGCCACTCCGGGCCCAGGGGTGCAAGCTCGACACCCGGCGAGGCCAGCAGCGCGTCGACGAACGCCACGGCGTCTTCGGTCGGGGTGGCGAGCTTGAAGACCTTCGCGCTGGTGACAAGCCGCAGGAAACTGGCCAGCACCATGGGCAACAGCGTCAAGGCTACTCCCGACCCCGAGGTGTCGACCGCCCTTTCAAGCCAGTCGCGCGCCACGGCGTGATGGGGGTGGTCGCTACGCGAAGCGGCGACCAGCACGTTGATGTCAGGCGTCATCGCCCAGCGCCTCGAGCAGCGCCTTGTTGCTCAGCGGGTTCACACCCTTCACCAGCCCGCCGCGACCCTTGAACACAGGCAGACGAAGCGGCACTCGCTGGGCGCAATCCGCTTTCGCGCGAAGTCGCAGTTGCAGACCTTCCTCGATCAAGCGCGTCAGGCTCGTGCGCTGCTGGGCCGCAAGCGCCTTGGCATCGGCCAGAAGCTGATCGTTGAGGTTCAAGGTGGTTTTCATGCAGGCATGATACAGATTTCTGTATCACTCTCACAAGAACCGCGACTCGGCGCGAATCGGCGCGAACCGATCCTCGATGCCAACGACATGGCGCCTGAAATGCCGACGAGCGCAAGCAGACTTCGGCCCGCTGCGGCGTCTGGCCGCTTTGAGCGTTCGGCGCGCGATGCCGCATCTTCGGCAACGCGCCGATAGCGGCCTCTCGTTTCCTGCGTCATTGATCGCGAACCCAGATCAGGCGGCGTCGCCGCTTCGGGTGCCGCTGTCGCGCAGCGCGTGCATGAACGCGTCGATGATCGCGAGCGCGTAGCGGCTGGCGACCTCGCTGATGAACTTCGGAAAGGCCACATGCGCGCTGTCGTCGGCGCGATCCGAGATGGTGCGCGTGGCGGCAAAGGCAACGCCGTAGTCGTGGCAGACCTGGGCCACGGCGGCGCCTTCCATCTCCACCGCCAACGGGGCGTGCCCGGCCGCGCCCAGCGCCAGGTGCAGCTCGCGCGCTTGGCTGGCGGCGCAGATGAAGCGGTCGCCGCTGGCGATCAGGCCGTGGTGGATCGCCGCCGTCAGGCCCAGCCTTTGCAGGCCGGTGCGGCTGGCGGCCAGCAAGGCGTTGCTCAGGGCGCGGTCGCAGGCGAAGCGCGTGCTGTCGTAAAGCGGAACCTGGTAGCGCGGGAACAGCGGCGAGGCGTCCATGTCGTGCTGGACGAATGCGTCGGCCACGACCACATCGCCCACCCGAACGCCGGGGCCGACACCGCCGGCCACGCCGGTGAAGACCAGGCGCCGGGCGCCGAAGGCTTCGATCACGGTGGTGGCCGTGGTGGCAGCGGCAACCTTGCCGATGCGCGACAGGCCGAGCACGACCGGCTGGCCGTGGAGTTCGCCGAGCCAGAAGCTGCGGCCGGCGCGGCGGACTTCACGCGGATGGTGGACCCGCTCGATCAGGCCGTGCTGTTCTTCGGCGAGCGCACTCAGGATGGCAGTGGTCATGGCCGGCGTGCAAGGGGGGCGGTCAGTCTACTTGGCGTGGCGCGGACGGTTGTCGTGGCCACCGCGCGCACCGGTTGCCCCCGGTGTTCGGCCTGCGGCACTGCGGCCCCGCGTGCTCCTGCCGGCCGCTACCCAGCGCAGGAAAGTCGTAGAGTTCCCGGTCGCACCACCCGACGGCGGCGTCGATGCCCCGACCCGGCCTTGGCAGCCATGCTTGAAGCTCATCCGCATGATCCTCGACGACGGCCACGGCCCGCACGCCAGCGTGCCGAACGACGAGACGGTGAGCCCGGTCGCGCAAGGCGCGGCGGCGACTGCGGGCTTCGTCGTGTTCGAGTCGGCGGGGTGTGCATCGCACGCCAGGCCGCGGCGCGGTGCGCGCAAGGCGCTCGCGCCACGGTTCGAGGCAATTGACCCCCCAGCAGGAGACCGAACATGGAAACACCACTGACCCCGATGGACTTCTTTCGCCGCGCCCGCAAGCTGCACCCGAACCGAGAAGCGGTGGTGGACGGCAAGCAGCGCTGGACCTACGCGCAGTTCGGCGAGCGCTGCGACCGCGGCTCGAACGCGCTGGCCGCGCTGGGCGTGGGCAAGGGCGACCGCGTCGGCCTGATCGCGCCGAACAGCCACGAGAACCTCGAGCAGTACTACGCCGGGCCGCAACTGGGCGCGGTGACCGTGCCGATGAACTACCGCCTCACCGCGGACGATTTCTTGTACATGGCCAACCACAGCGGGGCCAAGGTGCTGTGCGTGCACCCGGACTACTTCGCGCTGGTGGACAGCGTGCGCGCTCGGATGAACACGGTGCAGCACTTCGTGGGCCTGGGCGGCGCGAAGGAAGGCTGGCTGGACTACGAGAAGCTGCTGGCCGCTGCGAGCCCGAAGTTCGAGCGGCCCGGGATTGCCGAGGGCGATCTGCTGTCGATCAACTACACCAGCGGCACCACCTCCAAACCCAAGGGCGTAATGATCACGCACCGCAACGCCTGGGTGAACACGGTGGGCACGCTGGCGCACTGGCCGATGACGCCCGCGGCGCGCTACCTGTGGACGCTGCCGATGTTCCACGCCAACGGCTGGACCTTCACCTGGACGGTCACCGCGGCCGGCGGCACGCATGTGTGCCTGCCCAAGGTCGAGCCGCTGGCGATCTACGAGACCATCAACCACGAGCAGATCACCCACCTGTGCGCGGCGCCGACCGTGCTGATCGCCATCGCCAACGGCCCGCAGGAGCAGCGCAAGGCGCTGCGCCGGGGCGTGAAGCTGTTCACCGCGGGCGCACCGCCGGCGGCGGCGACCATCGAGCGCGTCGAGGGCGAGCTCGGCTGGGAGATCACGCAGGTCTACGGCCTGACCGAGACCGCGCCGTTCATCTCGATCTGCGAGCCGCTGCCCGAGCACGCCGAACTCGATCCGGCAAGCCGCGCGAAGATCAAGGCGCAGCAGGGCGTGGAGCTGATCACCTCGGGCGAGCTCGAGGTGGTGGACGAGCACATGGTGCCGGTGCCGCACGACGGCAACACGCTCGGCGAGATCGTGGCGCGCGGCAACGTGGTGATGCAGGGCTACTACAACGATCCGGACGCCACCGCCAAGGCCTTCGCCGGCGGCTGGTTCCACTCTGGCGACGCCGCGGTGGTGCACCCCAGCGGCTACGTCGAGATCCGCGACCGCTTCAAGGACGTGATCATCTCCGGCGGCGAGAACATCTCGTCGATCGAGCTCGAAAGCGTCTTGCTGCGCCACCCGGCGGTGCTGGAAGTCGCGGTGGTCGGCATGCCGCACGAGAAGTGGGGCGAGTCGCCGAACGCCTTCATCGTGCTCAACGCCGGCAAGACCGCGACCGCCGAGGAGATGAAGGCCTTCGCGCGCGAGCACCTGGCCGGCTTCAAGGTGCCCAGTGCCTTTCACTTCGTCCACGAACTGCCCAAGACCGCAACCGGCAAGATCCAGAAGTTCGTGCTGCGCGGCAGCCGCTCGAACCTCGCCGCCCAGTAGCCGGCACACTGCACGCACCGGCTTGATCGGTGGGCGAACTATTCCACCGCAACCACCGCAACCACCGCAAGCACCGCAACAAGGGGCCAGCGATGCCGCAAGACAGTTTCAAAGCCTTCCTAATCGACAAGACCGCCGACGGCCAGGTCCGCGGCTCGATGACCACGATGAGCGCGGAGCAACTCGACCCCGGCGAGTTGCTGATCCGCGTGCAGTACTCGAGCATCAACTACAAGGACGCGCTCGCGGCCACCGGGGCGGGCAAGATCATCCGCCGCTTCCCGTGCGTGGGCGGCATCGACCTGGTCGGCGAGGTCGTGCAAAGCAGCGACCCGCGCTTTCAGCCCGGGGACAAGGTGATCGCCACCAGCTTCGACATCGGCGTGTCGCACCACGGCGGCTACGCGCAGTGCGCGCGCATCCCGGCAAAGTGGGTGATCGCCCTGCCCGCCGCGCTGACGCCCTTCGAAGCCATGGCCTTGGGCACCGCGGGCTTCACTGCGGCCCTGGGCATCGTGCGCATGGAAGAGAACGGCCTGGCCCCGGCCAACGGCCCGGTGATCGTCACCGGCGCGGCGGGCGGCGTCGGCGGCCTGGCGGTGGACATGCTGTCGGCGCTGGGCTACCACACCGTGGCGCTGACCGGCAAGGCGGAGCAGGCCGACCAGCTGCGCCAGCTCGGCGCCGCCGAGGTGATGCTCACGTCGTCGCTCGAGCTGGCCAAGGTGCGCCCGCTCGAAGCCAGCCGCTGGGCCGGCGCGGTGGACAACGTCGGCGGGCCGATCCTGCACTGGCTGCTGGCGACGATGAAGCAGGCCGGCACGGTGGCCAGCATCGGCAACGCGGCGAGCATGAAGCTCGACACCACCGTGTTCCCGTTCATCCTGCGCGGCGTCAGCCTGCTGGGCATCGACTCGGGCTACATGCAACTGCCCACGCGCCAGCGGGTGTGGCACCGGCTGGCCACCGACCTGAAGCCGCGCCACCTTGCGGCGATCACCCGCACCATCGGCTTCGATGAACTGCCGGGTGCTTTCGATGACTTCGTGCAAGGGCGCGCCAAGGGGCGCACGGTGGTCAGGGTGGCCGGCTGACGAAGGGCCACAAACGGCGTGCGCGAGCAGGCCGCCCGCGTCGCGGCCAAGACCTGCGCCTGCCGGTCCGGCACGGCGGCGACGATTTCACCCTCGGGCTCGGCTGCGCACCCCAAGGCGCGCCGTACGGGCAAGCGAGCTTCGCGTCCATCCGCACGCGCAGGGCGCGCGGCGCCGCAAGCACCCGAAGATCAAAAGCCCACGCCGGGCACCTCGACCCGCGTGCTCCAGACCTGCGCCTCGCGCGCGGCCTGGCGGTTGTGCTCGTAGAAGTCGGGCGCCACGCACAGGAACAGCGTGCGCCCGTCGGCGCCGCCCAGCGTGCAGGCGTAAGTGCCGATGGTGCCGGTGGACACCGTCTGCAACACGCGCCCGCCTTCGGCCACGCGCAGCGCGCGGTTGCCGATGGCGTCGGACAGCCAGATTGCGCCCTCGGCGTCCAGCACGCCGCCGTCGGGCGCCGCCTTGCCGCCGGCGATGCGCTGATTGATGTCGGGGCTGTCGACCAGCGGGCCCAGCACCGCCCAGTCGCGGCGCGGACCCAGGCTGCCGTCGGCGCCGATGTCGAAGGCCGTCACCCGGTTGCCCAGGGTCTCGTTGACGATGAGCGTCTTGCCGTCGGGCGTGGGCATGACGGCGTTGGGGAAGTGCAGATCGTGCGCGACCTCGGTCGCGCGCCCGTCTGGATCGACGCGGATCAGGCTGGCGGTGCGGATCGGCGCTGCGCCCATCAGGTCGAAGCCGAAGTGGCCGACCCAGGCGCGCCCTTGCGCGTCGACCGCCATGTCGTTGCAGTGGCCGGTGGCGATCCGCGACAGGTCGGCGTGCGTGACCAGGCGGCCATCGGGCTCGCGCCGCAGCAGCTTGCGGTCAAGCATCGAGACGATGAGCAACCGGCCGTCGGGCAGCCAGCCCAGGCCCGAGGGCTGGCCGGGCACGTCGGCGATCTTCTCGACCTTGCCGTTCGGGTCGCAGGCGATCACCTGATGGGTGTAGAAGTCCGACAGCCACAGGCGGCCGTCGTGCCAGCGCGGGCCCTCGAGGAAGGAGTAGCCGGACAGCAAGGTGGTGAACTCGGGCATGTCGCGCTCCTGGACGAAGGACAGCGCATCTTAGAGGACAAGCCGCGCCGATCTTGGTCCACCGGCGCGCCGTGAGCGGGCCGCGGTGCGATGGCCGCGGTGCGCTGCGCCCAGCGCCGCCAACGGCGGCCTGCGCGACCCGCGGCCGTACGATGGCCGCCGATGAGTCCGCATCCCGATCCGCAACGCCGCCGCTGGATCCTCGCCGCGCTGATGACGACGATGATGCTCGCGGCGATGGACATCACCATCGTCTCGACCGCGATTCCGCAGATCGTCTCCGACCTCGGCGGCTTCGCGCTGTTCAGCTGGGTGTTCTCGATCTACCTGCTGGCGCAGACGGTGACGATTCCGGTCTACGGCAAGCTGGCCGACACCTTCGGGCGCAAGCCGGTGCTGGTCGCTGGCACGCTGATCTTCCTCGCCGGCTCGGCCGCTTCAGCGCTGGCGTGGAACATGGTCGCGCTGATCGTCTTTCGCGGCCTGCAGGGGCTGGGCGCCGGCTCGATCATGGCGACCGTCAACACGCTGGCCGGCGACCTGTATTCGCCGCGCGAACGCGGCCGCGTCCAGGGCTGGTTGTCGAGCGTGTGGGCGGTCGCGGCGGTCGTCGGGCCCGCGCTCGGCGGCGCCTTCGCCGAGTACGCGTCGTGGCGCTGGGTGTTCCTGATCAACCTGCCGATCGGCGCGATCGCACTCGCGCTGATCGTGCGCTTCGTCCACGAGACGCCGCCGCGGCAGCGCCATCGCATCGACTACACGGGCGCCGGCTTGCTGCTGCTGGCCGGCGCCGCGTTGATCTTCGCGCTGCTGCAAGGCGGGCGCGCCTGGCCGTGGCGGTCGGCGCCGAGCCTCGCCGCCTTCGCGCTCGCGATCGCATCTGCCTTCGCGCTCGCCGCGGTCGAGCGCCGTGCGGCCGAGCCGATCCAGCCGCGCTGGCTGTGGCGCCATCCGGTGCTCGTCGGCAGCAACCTGAGCATGATCGGCATGGGCCTGGTGATGATGGGCCCGAGCACCTACCTGCCGGTGTTCGGCCAGTCGGTCCACGGGCTCGGGGCGATCGCTGCCGGCTTCGTTCTGGCCAGCATGAGCCTGGGCTGGCCGGCCGCTTCGGCGCTATCGCCGCACCTGTACCTGCGCATCGGCTATCGCGACACGGCGCTTGCCGGCGCGGTGCTGATCGTTGGCGCGGCGGTGGGCTTTCTCGCGCTGCCGGCGGCGGCGCCGATCGGCTGGACGGTGCTCAGCCAGGTCGTGCTCGGCGCCGGCTTCGGGCTGCTGTCCACGCCGCTGCTCGTCGGTGTGCAGGACATCGTGGCCTGGCAGGGCCGCGGCGTCGTTACCGGCGCGAACATCTTCTCGCGCTACCTTGGCCAAAGCCTCGGCGCGGCGCTGTGCGGCGCGATCTTCAACCGTTCGATCGGCCAGTCGTTGGCCGGCGCACCGGCGGCGCTGCGCAGCGAGTTGCCGCGCGACATCGACGCCGTCATCCGGGATCTGCATCACCAGGCGCTGCCCGCGGCGGCCGACCAATACCTGCGCCTGGCGATCTTCGATGCGACGCATCAGGTCTACGCCGGGCTGGCGGTCGTCGCGGCGCTGACGCTGCTCGCGGTGCTGCTGATCCCGCGCCGTTTTCCGCAAAGCATCGAGGCGGCGACGGACGGCGCGGCGACGGAGCGCTGAGGCGGGCTGCGCAGCCCGGCCGCGACCCTGGCTGCGCGGGCGGGCGACCCGCTTGCAGGCCGCATACCTGCCCCGGCGTCAGGGGTGCAAAGCGTGGCGGGTCTGCGGCGCTATGATGCCCCGCAGGTCTTGCAGGCACCGCACCGGCTTCCGAGCATCGCGCGCCGCGGCCACAGAAGAGCCCTCGTGTTCAAGCGCATCGATCACATCGAACTCGTCACCGCCGACGAGGACCGCGCGCTTGGCTTCTACACCGAGGTGCTCGGCTTCAGCATTCGCTCGCGCCTGTCGGTGCCCGGTGGATTGAAGATCGTCTACCTCGACCTCGGCGGCACGACGCTCGAGCTGATGACCTGGACCGAAGCCGCGCCGGCACCGCGCGCCGAAGGCGAGCGCCTGGGCTACCGGATGATGGCGCTCGAGGTCGACGACATGCAGGCTGCGCTCGATGCGCTGAAGCACAAGGGCGTCGAGTGCACCTGGGGGCCGGTGGTTCGCCCGAGTTACGCCCGCGCCGAGATCCGCGACCCGGACGGCAACTCGATCGAGCTGCGGCAATGGATCGAGCGATGAGCCGGTAGCGGCGCGCCAGCGCCCGCCCGGCGCGTTCGACCACAGACCGATTCGACACGGACAGACGATGGACAAGCCGACCCAGATCGAACGCGCACAACGCTTTCGCGCGCTGCACGATCGCCGCAAGCCGTTGCTGCTTCCCAACGCCTGGGATGCCGGCAGCGCCCGGATGTTCGAGGACCTGGGCTTCGACGCGATCGCCACCACCAGCGGCGGCATCGCCTGGTCGCTGGGTTACGCCGACGGCGAACAGGCACCGCTGGCCGAGGTCACGGCGGCGGTGCGGCGCATCGTTCGCGTGACCTCGGTGCCGGTGAGCGTCGACTTCGAGGCCGGCTACGGCGGCTCGCCCGCCGAAGTCGCCGCCAGCGTGCGCGAGGTGATCGACGCCGGCGCGGCGGGCATCAACCTCGAGGACGGCATCGAGCACGCACGCCTGCGCGACAGTGGCGACGCGGCGCAGCGCATCGCCGCGGCGCGTGACGCGGCGCGCGAAGGCGGCGTGCCGATCGTCATCAATGCGCGCGTCGACACCTTCATGGTCGGATTCGGCGGCAGCACCGAAGAGCGCGTCGCAGAGACGCTGCGCCGCACACGCGCCTATCTCGCGGCCGGCGCCGACTGCGTCTATCCGATTGCGCTGGCCGACGCCGCGGTGATTGCCCGCCTGTGTGCGGCGCTCGATGCGCCGGTCAACGTCGGCGCCCGTGCCGGGCTGCCCGGTGTCGCCGAACTGGCGCGCCTGGGCGTGGCGCGCATCAGCACCGCGACGCGGCTGGCCGCGCTGGCTCTGTCGTGCGCGCGCGAGGCGGCGCTGCGGCTGCGCGACGAAGGCCGCTTCGATCATCTCGACGCCGCGTTCGGCTACCCGGACCTGCAGCGCCTTTTCCTGCCTTCCTGATCACCCCGAAGGACAAACCCGATGGAACAACGGTTGAGCTACCAGCAGGCATCGCCCGAAGCGTTCAAGGCGATGCTGCACACCGAGCAGCAGGTCCACAACAGCGGCCTCGAGGCATCGCTGCTCGAGCTCGTGAAGTCGCGCGCCTCGCAGATCAACGGCTGCGCCTGGTGCCTGGACATGCACACCAAGGACGCCCGCGCCCGCGGCGAGACCGAGCAGCGCCTGTACCTGCTGCCGGTGTGGCGCGAAGCGCCGTGCTACACCGAGCGCGAGCGCGCCGCGCTGGCGTGGACCGAAGCGGTGACGAACATCGCCGCGACGCACGATGTCTCGGACGAGGTCTACGCGCAGGCGCGTGCGCAGTTCGACGAGAAGGCGCTGGTCGACCTGACGCTGGCGATCATCGCCATCAACGGCTGGAACCGGATGAACGTCGCCTTTCGCACCAAGGTCGGCGACTACGTCAGCCCGCACGCGCGCTGACGCGCCGGCAGGGCGACGCCGCACCCCGGCGGCTGCAGCCGCTTGCGCTGCTGGTGTTCCGGCCAAAAAGAATCGTAAACAGCACCCCGCGAGAAGCCTAGCTACTTGGCGTGGCGATTCGGCCACATGAGGCCGAGAAGTCGAAAACGCCAGGGCGTCGGACAGGGCCAAAAGACCACGGGCTCGGAAAACACAGTCGTAAACACGGGCGTCAGACTTTACAAACAGCGGTTGGGATCTGCCCGTCAACGGAGAAGGGTACTCCTCATCCACCTCGGCGGTGATGTCTGAGACGCAGCGGTTGCTGTCGCTCGCCCGGGCGAGACGCACTCACGCTGACCGCCATAAACCTGACGTTCAGGCAAGCCGCGCAGGGCGTAGCCCGTAGCGGCTTGCCCCGCGCGGCGGCCGGTCAGAACGGGTCAGCGTCCGGTGCCGGCTTGGCCCGTCGTGCCTGCTCGCGCGCCCTGATGCGCGTCTTGGCGGTGGCGCTGGAGTGCCGGAAGC
>CALBTN010000428.1 GCA_937967345.1 uncultured Rubrivivax sp.
CGCGCTGATCACGCGGCCCAAGCTGATCGTCGCCGACGAGCCGGTGAGCGCGCTGGACGTGTCGGTGCAGGCGCAGGTGCTGAATCTGATGCGCGATCTGCAGGACCGGCTGGGGCTGGCGTTGCTGTTCATCAGCCACGACCTGGCGGTGGTCGACCTGCTGTGCGACGAGGTCATCGTGCTGTACCAGGGCCGCGTCGTCGAGCGCGGCGCGCCCGAAACGCTGTTCGTGCGCGCCGCGCATCCGTACACGCGCGCGCTGCTGCAGGCGGTGCCGCGGCTGCGCCCGGGCGCGCCGCGGCGCCGTGCAGCCGCGCCTGCGGCGCTGCCGTTGCAGGCCGCCGCCGGCGCGGCCGGCTGCGCCTTCTTGCCGCGCTGCCCGCATGCCGCTGAGCGCTGCGCGCACGAACGCCCGCTGCTGCGTCGTTTGGCAGGCGAGGCCACGCACGAGGTCGCCTGCCACTTCGCCGAGCGCATCGCGGCCATGCCGCAGAATGACTGAACCCCGATTCGACTGCCGGAGACCCCGACGATGAGACTGCAACGACGCACCCTGACCCTGATGCTCGCTGGCTCACTGGCACTGGGCGGCTTCGCGCTGCAGGCGCAGGCGCAAGCCGGCAAGACCAGCGTGGTGCTGGGCATGGTGCTGGAGCCCGCACCGGGGCTGGACCCGACCACCGCGCCGGCCGCGGCCATCGGTGAAATCGTGCACTACAACATCCTCGAGGGCCTGACCAAGATCAACGTCGACGGCACGGTCACGCCGCTGCTGGCCGAGAGCTGGGAGCTCTCGCCCGACGGCAAGAGCTACACCTTCAAGTTGAAGCGCGGCATCAAGTTCCAGGACGGCGAGCCGTTCGACAGCGCGGCGGTGAAGTTCAGCTTCGAGCGCGCCAAGGCCGAGGGCTCGACCAACAAGGCGAAGAAGGCGGTGTTCGACAACATCTCCAGCATCGCCACGCCCGACGCACACACCGTGATCCTGGTGCTGAACAACCCCGACGGCACGATGCCCTTCCGCCTGGGCGAGAACACGGCCGTGATCCTGAGCCCGAAGAGCGCGGCCACCACCGCCACCAAGCCCATCGGCACCGGCCCCTACACCTTCGAGAACTGGCAAAAGGGCAGCGCGATCACATTGGCCAAGTGGCCGGGCTACCGCAACGCCGCGGCGATCAAGATCAACAAGGCCACCTTCCGCTTCATCAACGACCCGGCCGCGCAGGTGGCCGCGCTGCTGGCCGGCGACATCGACGGCATGCCGCGTTTCAACCAGAACCCGGCGCAGTTCCAGGCCGACAAGCGCTTCACGGTGCAGATCGGCGACACCGCGGGCAAGGGCATCCTGGCGCTGAACAACAAGCGCAAACCGCTGGACGACGTGCGCGTGCGCCGCGCGATCATGCACGCCATCGACCGCAAGGCCTTCATCGACGGCGCGATCGACGGTCTGGGCAAGCCGATCGGCAGCCACTTCGCGCCCACCGACGCCGGTTACGTCGACCTGACCAAGGTCTACCCGTACGACCCCGAGAAGGCCAAGGCGCTGCTCAAGGAAGCGGGGGTGCAAACGCCGCTGAACCTGACGCTGACCCTGCCGCCGCCGCAGTACGCGCGCAAGGGCGGCGAGATCATCGCCGCGCAGCTGGCCAAGGTCGGCATCGTCGCCAAGATCGAGAACGTCGAATGGGCGCAGTGGTTGAGCGGCCCGTTCAAGGGCAACTTCGACCTGACGATCATCAACCACGTCGAGCCGCTGGACTACGCGCAGTACGGCAACGCCGCGTACTACTGGGGCTACGACAGCAAGGCCTATCGCGATCTTCTGGCCAAGCATGCGTCGGCCGGCAGCGTGCGCGAGCGCAGCGAGGCCTGGGTGGCGATGCAAAAGAAGCTGGCCGAGGACGCGGTCAACGCCTACATCTTCAACCCGGCGCAGGTCGCGGTGAGCAAGAAGGGGCTGAAGGGGCTGTGGGCCAGTTCGCCGATCTTCGCCAACGATCTGGCCGCGGTGTCGTGGCAGTAAGCCGCGATGGCTGAACTGCACCAGGCCAGCGCAGCCGAATTGCTGGCGCTGTACCAGGCGCGCGAGGCCTCGCCGCTGGAGGCCACGCGCGCGGTGATCACGCACATCGAGGCCTGGGAGCCGCGGCTCAAGGCGACCTACGCCTTCGACCCCGAAGGCGCGCTGGCACAGGCGCGTGCCAGCGAAGCGCGCTGGCTGAAGGGCGAGCCTTTGGGCCGGCTCGACGGCGTGCCCACGCTGCTGAAGGAGAACATCGCCACCCAAGGCGTGCCGATGCCGCTGGGCACCGCCGCCACCGAGCTGGTGCCAGCCGCAGCGGATGCGCCGCCGGCAGCGCGCCTGCGCGAAGCCGGCGCGGTGCTGCTGGGCAAGAGCACGATGCCCGACTACGGCATGTTGAGCTCGGGGCTGTCGAGCTTCCATGCGCTGACGCGCAACCCCTGGGACCTGAGCAAGAACCCCGGCGGCAGCAGCTCGGGCGCGGGTGCCGGCGCCGCTGCGGGCTACGGGCCGCTGCACGTGGGCACCGACATCGGCGGCTCGGTGCGGCTGCCGGCCGCGTGGTGCGGCATCTTCGCGCTCAAGCCCAGCCTGGGCCGCATCCCGATCAAGCCGCCGTATGCCGGGCGCGTCGCCGGGCCGATGACGCGCACGGTGCGCGACGCCGCGCTGCTGATGCGCGAGTTGTCGAAGCCGGACTGGCGCGACACGATGAGCCTGCCGTTCCAGGACATCGAATGGTTGGCCCTGCAGCGTGACCTGAAGGGCCTGCGCATCGGCTTGCAGATGGACGCCGGCTGGGGCCTCGCGGTCGAACCCGAGACCGCGGCGGCAGTGCAGGCCGCGGCGCGCGCCTTCGAAGCGGCCGGCGCCATCGTCGAGCCGATGGGCCCGTTCATGACGCGCGAGATGATCGACGGCGTGGACCGCTTCTGGCGCATGCGTTCGTACCTGGACATCGGTGCGCTGCCCAACGAGCGCCAGCGCAAGGTGCTGCCCTACATCCGCCAATGGGTGGCCAGCGGCGCCAGCTTGACGGCGGCGCAGGTGTTCCACGGCTACAGCCAGATGGGCGCGATGCGCGAGGCCGCGGTCAACGCCTGCCAGCGCTTCGACGTCGTGCTGTCGCCGACCAGCCCGGTGCCCAGCTACGCCGCCGAGTGGGCCAGCCCGACCAACGACCCCGAGCGGCCCTTCGAACACATCGCCTTCACGCTGCCCTTCAACATGAGCGAGCAGCCTTCCGCGTCGATCAACTGCGGCTATACGAAAGCCGGGCTGCCGATCGGGCTGCAGATCAGCGGCCGGCGCTTCGACGACCTGGGGGTGCTGCAAGTGGCCGCGGCCTGGGAGCGGTTGCGCCCCGCGCAGCGGCCGTGGCCGCGGCCGCCCACGGGTCAAAGCACGGGCCGCAGCGTGAGCTGAGGCGGACGCTGAATCAGCGGCCCACGCCGGCTCGGCTACATTCGCGCGCATGTCCAGTCCCGACCTGCGCGGCAACCCCTGCGGCACCCGCAACGCCGCCGCGCTGGCTGCAGCCGAGACCGCGCTGTGGCGCATGATGTCGTTCTACGACACGCCACTGGCCGACCTGGACGCGGCCCAAGCACACGCCCCGGGCTGGGCGCTGCCGCACCTGATGCGCGCGGGCTTCCTGCTCAGCCTGACCGAGCCCGCGCTGCTGAGCGAAGCGGCCGCGCATCTGCAGCGCGCGCAGGCCCTGGCCGACGGCGCACCGGCGCGCGAGCGCGCGCACCTGCAGGCGCTGCAGGCGCTGCTCGATGGCCGCTGGCAGGCCGCCTGCCGCGTTTGGGACGAGTTGCTGATCGAGTACCCGCGCGACGCGCTGGCGCTGCAGTGGTCGCAGCTGTGGGACTTCTACCGCGGCGACAGCGCACAGCTGCGCCAACGCCCGGCGCGCGCGCTGCCCGAGTGGGACGAGGCCGATGCGCTGTACCCCTACGTGCTGGCGCTGTACGCCTTCGGCCTGGAAGAGAGCAACCTGTACCCGCAGGCCGAGGACGCCGGCCGCCGCGCGTTGAGCCTGAACCCCAAGGTGCCGTGGGCGGTGCATGCGGTGGCGCACGTGATGGAGATGCAAGGCCGCTGCGAGGACGGCGCGGCCTGGCTGCGCCACCACCAGGAGCACTGGTGCGCGGGCAACGGCTTTTCCGGCCACCTGTGGTGGCACACCGGGCTGTTCAGGCTCGAGGCCATGGACCTGGAAGGCGTGCTGCGTCTGGCCGACAAACACCTGGCGGCCGAACGGCTGCAGATCACGCTGCAGCGCATCGATGCGGTGGCACTGCTGTGGCGGCTGCGGCTGCTCGGCGTGGACGTCGCCGCGCGCTGCGCGCGGCTGCTCGACGCCTGGGAGCTGCCGGCGCAGGCCCCCGGCTACTACGCCTTCAACGACCTGCACGTCGTGCTGGCGATGCTGGGTGCCGAGCAGTTCGGGCGCGCCGAGAGCTGGGTGGCACGCTGCGCCGAACGCGCACTGAGCTGCGACGACGCGCGGCGCAGCAACCACACGATGGCGCGCGAGGCCGCACTGCCGCTGATGCGCGCGCTGCTGGCTGGCGAGCGCGGCGACTTCGACACCGCAGCCGACGGCCTGTATGCGGCGCGCGCGCAGGCGCAGCGCTTCGGCGGCAGCCATGCGCAGCGCGACCTGATCGACCAGACGCTGCTCGCGGCGTGTGCGCGCGGCACGCGCCGCGGCCTGGGCCGCGCGCTGCTCAACGAACGCCGGCTGAGCAAGCCGATGACGCCGCTGGGCCAGCATTGGCAGGCGCAGGTGCAGGGCCTGCAGGCGATTGCCGGCTGAAGGGAGCGCCGCCATGACGGCCCATTCGTCCGCCGACTTCGTCTGCACCGCGGCGCGCAAGCACCAGCACACCGTGCTGGTGCTGCAAGGCGGCGGCGCGCTGGGTGCGTACCAGGCCGGTGCCTTCGAGGCCTTCGCCGCGGTCGGCGTCGCGCCCGACTGGGTGGCCGGCGTGTCGATCGGCGCGATCAACGCCGCGTTGATCGCGGGCAACCCGCCCGAGTTGCGCGTGCCGCGGTTGCGCGAGTTCTGGCAGCGCGTGGCGTTGCCGTCGCCGCTGGCCCTGCCGCTGCCGCCGCCGTTCGTCGTGCCGGCGCCCTGGCGCGCCTGGACCAACCTGTTCAGCGCGACCGCGGCCAGCGTGTTCGGCGTGCCCGGCTTCTTCAAGCCGCTGCTGCCGCCGGGCAACCCCGCGGCGCTGGGCCTGTACGACAGCACGCCGCTGCGGCACACGCTGCTCGAGCTGGTCGACTTCGACCGCATCCATCGCGCCGAGGTGCGCTTGTCGCTGGGTGCGGTCGACGTCGCCAGCGGCAACTCGGTGTACTTCGACAACACCCGCATGAAGCTGGCGCCCGAGCACATCCTGGCCAGCGGCGCGCTGCCGCCGGGCTTCGCGCCGGTGGTGATCGACGGCCGCGCGTACTGGGACGGCGGCATCGTGTCGAACTCGCCGCTGTGGTACGTGCTGGATCAGCAGCCCGACATCGACGCGCTGATCCTGCAGGTCGACCTGTTCAGCGCCAGCGGCAAGCTGCCGACCAACCTGGACGAGGCGCAGGGCCGCGCGATGGACATCCGCTACTCGAGCAAGACGCGCTTCAACAGCGACGAGCTGCGCCGGCGCGACGCCTTGCGCGAGGCCTTCCTGCGCCTGCTGGACAAGCTGCCGCCGCGGCTGCACGACGACCCCGACGTGCGCCATCTGGCCGAGGCCAGCCAGCGCAGCCAGGTCACGCTGGTGCACCTGATCAACCGCCACGACACCGGCTCGGCCGGCATCAAGGACTACGAGTTCTCGCGCACCACGCTCGAAGAGCTGTGGCGCGCCGGCTGCGCCGACGTGCAGCGCAGCGCCGCCGAGGCCGACTGGGACGACGCGCTGCGGCCGCACCAGGGCGTGCACGTCGTCGACCTGACGCGCTGAGCGCGGGCCCGAGCGGCGTGCGCGCCAAGGCAGCGCAGCGGCAGCGCAGCGCCGCCGCGCGGCGGCCGCGAAAGCGCAGGGCTTGGCGCCGGCCTTCAGCCCTGCGTGGCCTGCCGCACCGCGTGTTCCCAGCCGGCCATCAGTTCGGCCGCGCGCTCGCGCGGCAGCGCCGGCTCGAACGCACGCTGCAGCTGCCACTGCGCCGCCAGCTCGTCCACGCCTTGCCACAGCCCGCTGGCCAGGCCGGCGAGGTAGGCCGCGCCCAAGGCCGTGGTTTCCACCACCCGCGGGCGCAGCACCGGGATGCCCAGCAAATCGGCCTGGAACTGCATCAGCGTGTCGTTGACGCTGGCGCCGCCGTCCACGCGCAGCTCGCTCACCGCCGTGCCGCCGCCGGTGCGCGCGTCGCGGTCCATCGCCTGCAGCAGCGCTGCGCTTTGAAAGGCGATGCTGTCGACCGCGGCGCGCGCGATGTGCGCGATCGTTGTGCCGCGGGTCAGGCCGACGATCGCGCCGCGCGCGTCGGGCCGCCAGTACGGTGCGCCCAGCCCGGTGAAGGCCGGCACCAGCACCACGCCGCCGGCGTCGGGCACGCTGTCGGCCAGCGGCTGCACCTCGTGGCTGGCGCGGATCGCGTGCAGGCCGTCGCGCAGCCACTGCACCACCGCGCCGCCGATGAACACGCTGCCTTCCAGCGCGTACTGCGGCGTGGCACCGGTCTGCGCCGCCGCGGTGCTGAGCAGCCCGTTGGCCGAAGCCTGCATCTGCCCGCCGGTGTGCATCAGCATGAAGCAGCCGGTGCCGTAGGTGTTCTTCGCCTGGCCCGCGTGCTGGCAGGCCTGGCCGAACAGCGCCGCCTGCTGGTCGCCGGCGATGCCGGCAATCGGGATCGCGCGGCCGAACAGCTCGGGCCGGGTCAGGCCGAACTCGCCGCTGGACGGCAGCACGCGCGGCAGCAGCGCGGGCGGGATGCGCAGCGCCTGCAGCAGTTCGTCGTCCCAGGCGTTGCGCCGGATGTCGAACAGCATCGTGCGCGACGCGTTGCTGACGTCGCTGGCGTGCACCGCGCCGCCGCTCAACTGCCACAGCAGCCAGCTGTCGACCGTGCCGAAGGCCAGCTCGCCGCGCGCGGCGGCGTCGGCCGCGCCGGGCACGTGGTCGAGCAGCCAGCGCAGCTTGGTGGCCGAGAAGTACGGGTCGATGCGCAGCCCGGTGCGCTGCTGCACCTGGGCTTGCAGGCCCAGCTCGCGCAGCGCCGCGCACAGCGGCTCGGTGCGCCGGTCCTGCCAGACGATCGCGCGGTGCAGCGGCTGGCCGCTTTGGCGGTGCCACAGCAGCGTGGTCTCGCGCTGGTTGGTGATGCCGATGGCGCGGATCTCGGCCGCCGTCAGCCCGGCCTGGGCGATGGCCTCGCGCGCGGTGGCCAGCTGGGTTTGCCAGATCTCCATCGGGTCGTGCTCGACCCAGCCGGGGTGCGGGTAGTGCTGCGTCAGCTCGCGCTGCGCCAGCGCGACGATGCGCCCGTGCGCGTCGAACACGATGCTGCGCGAACTGGAGGTGCCCTGGTCGAGCGCGAGGATGTGCTTCATCGTGACTCCGGCGGATCGGCGTGGCCGCAGTGCGGGGCCACGCCGGCCAATCTAACCGACTAGCATGCGCGCCCATCATGGGTGCCGGAGTGCTGTTCGCGCTGTCCGCCGGGCTGATGTGGGGCCTGGTGTTCGTCGCGCCGCTGCTGCTGAGCGACTACCCGGCCGTGCTGCTGTCCTTCGGCCGCTACCTGGCTTTCGGGCTGATCGCGCTGCCGCTGGCCTGGCTGGACCGCGCGCGGCTGGCCACGCTGCGCCGCGCCGACTGGGTCGAGGCGGCCAAGCTGGCGGTGGTCGGCAACATCGTGTACTACCTGCTGCTGGCCAGCGCGATCCAGCGCGCCGGTGCGCCGCTGCCGACGATGATCATCGGCACGCTGCCGGTGGTGATCGCGATCAGCTCGAACCTGCGCGACCACCAGCGTGACGGCCGGTTGCCATGGCTGCGGCTGCTGCCGTCGCTGGCGCTGATCGGCGCCGGCATCGCGCTGGTCAACCGGGTGGAGATCGCGCGGCTGCACGCCGACACCCGGGCCGACCTCGCGCACTACGCGGTGGGCGCGCTGCTGGCGGTGGGCGCGGTGGCGTGCTGGACCTGGTACCCGCTGCGCAACGCCGACTGGCTGCGCGCGCACGCCGATCGCGCACCCAGCACCTGGGCCACCGCGCAGGGCATCGCCACGCTGCCGCTGGCGCTGCTGGGCTACCTCGGCTGGTGGGCCTGGAGCGCGTGGTCGGGCTCGCCGTTCGCGATGCCGTGGGGGCCGCGGCCCGGGCCGTTCGTCGCGCTGATGTTCGCGGTCGGGCTGCTGGCGTCGTGGTTGGGCACGCTGTGCTGGAACGAGGCCAGCCAGCGGCTGCCGACCACGCTGGTGGGCCAGCTGATCGTGTTCGAGACGCTGTCGGCGCTGGCCTATGCCTTCGTGCTGCGCGGCGCGCTGCCCGAAGCGGCGACGCTGCTGGGCATCGCGCTGCTGGTGGCCGGCGTGCTGTGGGCGCTGCGCGTGCGCCCCGAGCCGGTGGTGGCGCACGGCGCTTGAGCGCTCGCCCCGGCCGGGGCCGCGGACGGCGCGCAAGCTCAGCCGGCCGGCGCAAAGCGCTGGCCGGCGCAGGCCTCGGGCGTGGCCGCGAACAGCCAGTCGGCCACCGCCTCCTCGCGCCGCACGATGGTGTCCAGGAACTCCTGTGCGCCGCGCATCGCGCCGAAGGTGTCGAAGCCGCTTTCGAGGAATCGCTGCAACTCGGCCAGCCCGGCCAGGCGCGCCGGGCCGCGCATCAGCCGCAGGCTGCGGCGCAGCAGCGGATTGCGCGTGTACACGTCCAGCGCGTCGGCGACGCGGCGCATCAGAGCGATCTGCCGCCTGCGATCGGCCGGCCGGCCGACGCGCTGCCAGGCCTGCACGTAGGCGTCCAGGTCGACCGGCAGGCGCGGCACGATCAACCCCATCTCGCTGTCGAGCACTTCGGACAACGCGTGCAGCTCGCCCAGCGTGTGCACCGTCAGCACCACCTCCTGCGGAAACAGCCGCACCAGTGCGCCGACCACGCGCCGGAACTGCGCGTCGCGGCGGGTGAAGTCGTCGGGCCCGTACAGCTCCTCGAGGAAGAACTGCGTGGCCCCGGCGTAGCGCGGCTGCGCCAGAAGGTCGGCGTAGGTGTGCTGGAAGCGCTGGTGCTGGTAGTCCTTGACGGCCAGCACGCGCGCTGCCAGCTCGGGGTCGGCGCCGCGCCGCGCGCGCTGCGCGTCGACCTGGTCGAGCAGCTTGACGATGGCCTTGGCCTGCGGGTTCATCGTGCAAGCCTACCAACCCCGCCGGGCGCGGCCTAGGCATGCGACTCCAGCGCAATGCGCGTCGAAGGCCGGACAATCCGTCAACGGGCCGGGTCCGCGCCGCGACACCCAGCCGCCCTCGAGGCGATGCAAGTCGAATCCACGATCCTGATCCCCACCGGCCCGCAGCCGATCTTCGCCCTTTACGCCGACGTCGGCCGCTGGCACACCTGGGATCCCGACACCAAGCAGGCCAGCCTGGACGGGCCGTTCGAGGCCGGCACGCGCGGGCGGCTGCTGCCGACCCAAGGCAACGCGGTGCCGATGCTGCTGAGTTCGGTGCAGGCCGACCGCTCGTTCACCGTGGTCAGCCGCATTCCGATGTTCAAGATGGTGTTCGAGCACGAGCTTCGGCCGGTGGCCGGCGGCACCGAGGCCACGCACCGCGTCAGCTTCTCGGGGTTGCTGGCACCGATCCTGGGGCGTGTGCTCGCCGCACGCCTGCGCCGCAACCTGCCGCTGACGCTCGAGTCGTTGAGCCGGCATGCGCAGCAGCGAAGCCGCGATGGCTGAGCGCCGGCACGGCGGCGGCGCCCACCTGGGCCGCGCGCGGCGATGAGGGTCGCAAGGGCGCTGCAGGCGCTGACGCTGCTGCTGCTGGCGTGGGCGCTGCTCGGCGTGGCCGGCTGGTACAGCGGCGTCGCCGGGTGGCTGCTGCTGGCGATGCTGCTGCTGGCGCTGCTGCACCTGCCGCTGATGGCGCTGGAGTTCTTGCTGCTGCGCCGCGTCGGGCGCGACGATCCGGCACCTGCCGCCAATGCGGTGGAACTGCTGCGCGCCTGGCTGGCCGAGACCAGCGGCGCGGTGCGCGTGTTCGGCTGGCAGATGCCGTGGCGCTGGCGCCGTTATCCCGATCATCTGCCGGCCGACGCAAAGGGCCGGCGCGGGCTGGTGCTGGTGCACGGCTTCGTGTGCAACCGCGGCATCTGGAACCCGTGGTGGCCGCGGCTGCGCGCTGCCGGTGTGCCGTGCATCGCGTTAAACCTGGAGCCGGTGTTCGGCCCGATCGAGGCCTACGTGCCGCTGGTCGAGGCCGCGGTGCAGCGCATCACCGAGGCCACCGGCGAGCCGCCGCTGCTGGTCGCGCACAGCATGGGCGGGCTGGCGGTGCGCGCCTGGCTGCACGAGCATGAAGCCGATGCGCGCGTGGCCGGCGTCATCACCATCGGCACGCCGCACCACGGCACCTGGCTCGGGCGCTTCGGGCTGGCGGCCAACACGCGGCAGATGCGCTGGCACAGCCCCTGGCTGGGTGCGCTGGCTGCCGCCGAGCCGGCAGCGCGCTACCGCCGCTTCACCTGTTTTCACGGCCACTGCGACAACATCGTGTTCCCGTGCTCGACGGCAACGCTGCCCGGCGCCGACAACCGCCATCTGCGCGGCCGCGCCCACATGCACCTGCTGCGCCACCCGGCCGTGCTGGCCGAGGTGATCCGCCGCGTGAGCGCCTGACGCGACCCGCTCGGGACCTCGAGGCCGCCGGCCTGCGCGCAAGCGCAGCGCCAGGCTACTGGGATGCGCTCGCGGCGCTCAGCGGCCGGTCGCGAGCAGCCCTCGCCCCGGCCCTGTCCCGCTGAAGCGGGCGAGGGGGAAATGCGCCCTGTCCCCCGGTCAGCGCGGGACAGGGTTGGGGTGAGGGGGACGGCCGCTTCGCACCGACAGCCACCGCGCGTCAGGCCTTGGCTTCCTGCACCAGGCGGGTGATCTGCGACGGCGTCGGGGCCGGCCAGCCGGCTTCCTTGGCCACGCGCAGGATCGTCTCGTTGGTGTCGAAGTAGACCTGCCAGTAGTGGTCGGTGTGGCAGTACGGCCGCACCGCGATCACCGGGCCGACCAGGTTGAAGTCCAGCACGTTGACCTCGGGCGCCGGGTCTTGCACGACGTTGGGAATCGCCGCCACCGCCTTGCGCAGCCGCTGCAGCGCGTCCAGCGCATCGACGCTGCCGGCCAGCTGCGCGGTGCGCTCCACCCGGCGCACCGGGTTGGCCGAGAAGTTGCTGATGACGTCGCCGAAGACCTTGCCGTTGCCCACCAGCGTGACCACGTTGTCGGGCGTGGTCAGCGTGGTGGCGAACAGGCCCAGCTCGGTGATGGTGCCGGTGACGCCGCCGACGGTGACGAAGTCGCCGACCTTGAACGGCCGCAGCACCAGCATGAACGCGCCGGCCGCGAAGTTGCCGAGCATGCCGCTCCAGGCCACGCCGATGGCCACGCCGGCACCGGCGATCAACGCAGCAAAGCTGGTGGTCTGGATGCCGAAGTAGCCGAGGATGCCCAGCACCAGCGCGATGCTCAGCATCACCGCGACGATCGAGCCCAGGTACTTGGTCAGCGTCGGATCGACGTGGTTGCGGCTCATTGCCCGCTGCATCAGGCTGACCACCAGGTTGATCAGCCAGCGACCGACCACCCAGAAGGCGATGGCCGCCAAGACCTTGATGGCCAGGTCGATGGCGGTGGTGCCCAAGAAGGTCTGGATCTCCTGGATGTTCATGACTTGCGTGCTCCTCGTCGTGATCGGTCAGTGCCCGGCGTCCATGCCGGGCAACGGCGCGCGGCATTATCCGCGCAGCTCACGTGCCGCGAGCGGTTTCAGCCGTCCAGCTCGCGCAGCAGCTCGAGCGTCGGCGTCTGCCCCAGGTTCAGCAGCAGAGCCGCATCGCGCACGTCGTCGCCGAGCGCCGGGTTGTCCCAGCCGCGCTCGCTGTGGCGCGCGATGCGTAGCGCCAGCGTCACGTTCTTCACCTGCGCGGTCTGGTCGTGGCGATCGTCGGCGGCGCGCAGCAGCAGCTCGGGCAGACGCCACGCGCGCAGCAGCGCTTGCTGCAGTTCGGCCAGCTCGATGTGCAGAAGTGCACGCTGCGCCGCGGCCGAATGCAGGTTCGAGTCGGCGGTCTGGGCGCGCGCGGCGCGCAGCGCCAGCGCCGGCGCGTGCAGCCACAGCAGCAGCTCGGCGGCGTCGTGCAGCAGCGCGGCGGTGTGCAGCACGGCCGCGTCGGCGTCCATGCGGTGCACCGCGAAACCCATCGCGAACGCCGCGGCGCGGCGCGCGCGCTGCAGCACTGCATCGAAGCCGGCCAGCGCTTGCGGCAGCCCGGCCAGGTGCTCGGCCACCGTCGGCTGCGGCCCGAAGGCGCGAAAGAACGGGCCGATGCCGAGCAGGACCAGCGCTTCGGTGGCGGTCTCCGGGTCGCCGCTGCGGCGGGCCGTGCGCACGCCGGCCACGTGCGCGAACAGCTTCAGCGTCATCAGCGGATCGGGGGCGATCACGTCGGCCAGCAGGTGGGCGTCGACCGCGTCCTCGACCGCGCGCAACTCCTCGAGCCTGGCCGCGGTTTCGGCCAGCACCGGCAGCGGCGCGGCCAGGAGGTGCGTGGTCCATGCACTCAGGTCGGGCAGCGGCTCGCTCGAGCGGGAGGGCGCGGGGCGGCGAAGGTCCATCGGTGGGCGAAAGAGGTTTGTTCGCTTTTCGGCCGCGAAGCCCGATCGCTTGAGACCCGCGCACCGCAGGCCGGGGCGGGCGTCGCGCAGACCCGAGCTTGCGGGCTACCTCGAGAGCAAGGATGTGGCTTGGCTTTGGACCGCTGATCCAGCCGGCGGCTGGTGCGCCGTCAGCATGACTTCGACGAGCGGCACTTCCCAGCGCTCGACCTTGACCTCCGCCCGGTACTGCGGCGACTCCATCGCGCGCGTGCGCAGCATCACCGCGTAGACCTCGCCGGCCAACGGGTGGTCCGGCAGGTCGCACCTGCGCGCCAGCCGCACCAGTACCCGGCCACGTCGGTCGACCACCTGGCGGGCCGCCACGCGCACCGCGCCGAGCTTGAAGATGCGTTGCTCGTCGGCCGGGTGGGTCTCGATGTCGAGCGACAGCGCGGCCCAATCGGCCACCTGGTGGCGCGGCCCGGTTGCGAAGTGAGCAAGGTCAGACACTGGCTCGATGACCGTTGGCGCAAGCCTGCGCCGCAGCTCCCGGGTGAAGTGGGATGGCGCCGAGGTTATCGGAGTTCGCGCGCGGCATCGCGCGTACCGACAGCGCAATACTGCCGGGAACCGGCTGGTTCGATACGATCCGGCACATGCCGATCCCGCTGCTGCCCGGCCTGCTGCGAATGCCCGTCCTGGGCCTGGGCACCTGGCGCATGGGCGAGCACCGCCGCACACAGGCCGCCGAGCTGGCCGCGCTGCGCGAGGCGCTGGACATCGGCTACCGCGCCTTCGACACCGCCGAGATGTACGGCGAAGGCGGCGCCGAAACGCTGCTCGGCCAAGCGCTGGCCGCGGCGCTGCGCGGCCCGCTGCAGCGCGAGCAGCTGTGCGTGATCTCCAAGGTCTACCCGCACAACGCCAGCACGCAAGGCGTGGTCGCGGCCTGCGAGCGCAGCCTGAAGCGCCTGCAGCTCGAGCATCTGGACCTGTACCTGCTGCACTGGCGCGGCTCGATCCCGCTGGCGCAGACCATCGAAGGCTTCGAGCGCTTGCGCGCGCGCGGGCTGATCCGCCACTGGGGCGTCAGCAACTTCGACCTCGACGACCTGCAGGAGTTGGCGGCCCTGGCGCAGGGCGCGGCCTGCGCGGCCAATCAGGTCTGGTACTCGCTGACAAAGCGCGGCGTCGAGTTCGACGTGCTGCCGTGGCAGCAGGCGCGGCAGATGCCGCTGATGGCCTATTCGCCGATCGACCAGGGCGCGCTCGCCGGGCACGCCGGGCTGAAGCGCCTGGCGGCCGGCATCGGCGCCACGCCCGCCCAACTGGCGCTGGCGCGGCTGCTCGGCGAGCCCCGCGTGATGGTCATTCCGAAGTCCGTCGACCCGGTGCGGCTGCGCGAGAACTTCGACGCCGCATCGCTGACGCTGGATGCGGCCACCCGCCGACAGATCGACACGATGTTCCCGCCGCCACAGCGGCGCGTGCCGCTGGCGGTGGGCTGAGCTTCAGCCCGCGGGGCAGCTGCCGGCCTTGGGCGCGCGCAGCAGCGGCTGGCCGGCCGCCGTGCCGGTGGGCTTGCCGTCGTCGATGGCGACGCGGCCGTTGACCAGCACCGTGACCACGCCCTCGGACAGCAGGCCCGGCGCGGTGTAGCTCGCCCTGGCGCGGTAGCGCGCCGGGTCGAACACGACCACGTCGGCGTAGTGTCCGGCGCGCAGGTGCCCGCGCTCCTTCAGGCCCAGCGTGTCGGCCGACAGCGCGCTGCTGCTGCGCACGAACTGCGCGAGGTCGATCACTTTTTCCTTCACCACGTACTGCGCGTACTTGTGCGAGAAGCTGGCCACCGCGCGCGGATGGCCGACCACCGAGTCCGATGAGGTCATGACCCACGGCCGCTTCATGAAGGCGCGGATGTCGTCCTCGCTCTGGTTGAACGAGACGATCGCCATGTCGCCTTCGCGCAGCACGGCGATCGTCGTCTCGACCGCGTCGCGCTGCGTGGCCGCGGCCACCTGCTCGAGCGTGCTGCCGACCAGCTTCGGGTTGCCGGCCGAGAACAGGATCGCCGCGGCGCCGCCGCGCAGGCGCAGGCTCTCGCGGATGTCGTCGCGCAGACGCTGCTGCACCGCCGGGTCGTCGAAGCGCTTGAGCATCGCCTCGCGCCCGCCGGCCACCGCCCAGGGCGGGATCAGCGCGGCCGAAAAGCGCGTGCTCGACGCGACCCACGGGTACTGGTCGGCGGTGATGCGCAGGCCGCGCGCCTGTTCGGCCTCGATGCGGCGGATGATGTCGGCGCTGTGCCCATGCACGTCGACGCCCAGCGCCTTGATGTGCGCCACGTTCACCGGCAGCTCGGCCTCGCGGCCGACGCGGATCACTTCTTCGATCGAGGCCTTCAGGCCGATGTTGTAGGACGACTCGTCGCGCACATGGCTGTCGTAGAGGCCGCCGTGGCGCGCGGCGACCTTGGCCAGTTCGATCACCTCCTCGGTCTTCGAGAAGTTCTGCGGCGGGTAGAACAAGCCCGTCGACAGGCCGAGCGCGCCCTGGCACAGCGCGCGCGAGACCAGCTGCTTCATCGCCTCCAGCTGCGCCGCGTCGGGCGCGCGGTTGGCGTCGCCGAGCTGGTTCTGGCGCACCGGGCCGAAGCCCACGTACAGCGCCACGTTGGTGCCGATGCCGCGCTCGCGCAGCTTGCCCACCTGGCCAGCGATGTCGAAAGTGCCGAAGCCGTCGTTGCCGATGACCACGGTGGTTACGCCCTGCGTGAGGAAACCCAGGTTCAGGCGCTTTTGCGCGTCGGGCGACAGCAGGTCGGCGTCGGCGTGGGTGTGCACGTCGATGAAACCGGGGGCGACGACCAGGCCGCGCGCCTCGATCGTGCGGCGCGCGTTGACACCGCCGGCCGGCGCGTTGCCGACGAAGGCGATGCGCTCGCCGCGGATGCCGATATCGCCGACCTGGGCTTGCGCGTGCTCGCCGTCGTAGATCGTGCCGCCGCGGATCAGCAGGTCGACGTCGAGCGGTGCGGTGGGCGTGCTGCACGCCGTCAGCGCCACGGCGACGGCAGCGGCAAGAAGAAGCGAGGGGGGACGCGAGGTGTTCATGGCGGTCGGCGCGGTGTCTGCAGCGGCCCGACTGTAGGGCACCAGCGGCGCGTCACTCGCGGTCGATCAGCCGGTACATCAAGCCCGCCGCCATCTCGCGCAGCGCCAGGTAAGACACGCGCAGCGCGTCGCCGCTGGGCACCAGATGCGCCCATTCGAAGCTGCCGCCGACGTAGCCGAAGTAGCCGGTGGGCGCGGCCACCACCTGCAGCCCGGCGCGCTCGAAGACGCGCTGCGCGCGTGGCATGTGGAAGGCGCTGGTGACCAGCGCGACCTTGTTGATGCCGTCGGCGTGCAGCAAGGCCGCTGCCTCGCGCGCGTTGCCGGCGGTGGTCTTGGCCTGCTCGTCGAACCAGCGCACCGCGACGCCGAACTCGTCGCGCAGCACGTCGCGCATCATCGCCGCCTCGCCGGGCCGGCCTTCGTCCGGGGCGGCGCCGGTGATCAGCACCGGCAGGCGCGTGTGCCTGGCCAGCCAGGCGCCGTAGCGCACGCGCTGCAGCGTGAACACGCCGATCGTGTCGCCGCCCCAGTCGACCGCGCCGCGCGACACGCCGCCGGCCAGGATCACGATCGCCTGCGCCTCAGCGATGGCTTTCGGGCTGGGTAGCGGCGGCGGCTCCAGTTGCGTCATCAGCGAATAGGCGGTGGCCGGCAGACTCAGCAACAGCAGCGCCCACAGGCTGAACGCGCTCAGCGCCGTGCCCAGCGCGGGCCGCCGACGGCGCCACGCCAACCCCAGCAGCCCGAGCAGCACCAGCGAAACCGGGGGCACGAGCACGCCCCCGGCAAGGTAGGTCAGGCTCAATCCTCGTCTTGCACCTTGTGCGCTGCCACCAGCTGCTGCTGCGTGTTCGGCGGCACCGCCTCGTAGTGCGACAGCGCGATGGTGTAGCGGCCCTGGCCCGAGGTCATCGCGTTCAGCCGCGACTGGTAGCCGGCCAGCTCCGACATCGGCACCAGGCCGCGCACGACCATCGTGCCAGCGGCGCCGTTGGTGGTGCCGCTGACCTGGCCGCGCTTGGCCGACAGGTCCCCGGTGATGTCGCCCATCGCCGCGTCGGGGGCGTTGATCTCGATCGTGACGATCGGCTCGAGCACGATCGGCCGCGCCTCGCGGATCGCCGCGACGAAGGCCTTGCGCGCGGCGGTGACGAAGGCGATCTCCTTGCTGTCCACGCTGTGGTGCTTGCCGTCGTAGA
>CALBTN010000429.1 GCA_937967345.1 uncultured Rubrivivax sp.
CTGCAGCGGCGGCACGCTCCGCGTGATCCACACCCCCGGCCACGCCGCCAACCACCTGTGCTACCTGCTCGAGCAAGAGCGCATGCTGTTCACCGGCGACCACGTGATGCAGGGCTCCACCGTGGTCATCAACCCGCCCGATGGCGACATGCGCGCCTACATCGCGTCGCTGCGCGAGCTGATGGGGCTCGACATCGACTGGCTGGCGCCGGGCCACGGCTTTCTGATGGCCGAGCCCGAGCGCGCGATGCAGCACATCGTCGACCATCGGCTGAAGCGCGAGGCGCTGGTGCTGGGCGCGGTCGAAGCACGGCCGGCGCAGACGGCGGACGAATTGCTGGCCGTGGTCTACGCCGAAGTGCCGCCAACGCTGCGCGCGATGGCGCGGCGCTCGCTGCTGGCGCATCTGCTGAAGCTGCGCGGCGAGGCGCGGGTGGCCGAATCGGCCGACGGCCGCTGGAGCGCGGCCGCGGCCTGATCGAGCGCAACGGGCAGCCGGCCGCGGCGCTGCGGCACGCTCAGTGCGCGCCGCCCGCGCCGGAGGCGGCGCCGCGCGCGGTGGGCGCGCTCAGCCAGATCAGCGTGATCAGCACGACGAACAGCATCGACGACAGCCAGAACAGGTCGGTGGCCGCCATGCTGAAGGCCTGCTGGCCGATCAGTTGGTCGATCTGCGCCAGCGCCTGCTCGCGGCTGTAGCCGGCCTGGCGCAGCATCGCCAGCGTCTGCACCGCCGCCGGGTCGGCCAGGCTGATGTGCTGCGCGAGGTTGGCGTGGTGCAGCGCGGCGCGGTCTTCCCACAACGTGGTGAACACCGAGGTACCCACCGCGCCGGCGGTGATGCGCACGAAGTTGCACAGCCCCGTGGCCGCCGGCATGCGCTCGCTCGGCACACCGTCGAAGGCGATGGTCTGCAGCGGAATGAAGAACATCGCCATGCCCACGCCTTGCAGCAGCGTGGGCCACAGGATGGTGATGAAGTCGGCCTGGGTGTTGAACAGCGAGCGCATCCACAGCACCGCACCGAACACCAAGAACGCGGCGGTGGCCAGCCAGCGCGGGTCGATGCGGTTGACGTTCTTGCCCACCCACGGCGACAGCGCGATCGCCAGCAGCCCCACCGGCGCCATCGCCAGCCCGGCCCAGGTGGCGGTGTAGCCCATGTACTGCTGCAGCCACAGCGGCAGCAACACGATGTTGCCGAAGATCACGCCGTAGGCCACCGACAGCGCCACCGTGCCCATCGCGAAGTTGCGCCGCGCGAACAACCGCAGGTCGACCACCGGGTGCTCGGCGCCCAGCTCCCACACCAGGAAGAACACGAAGCCCAACCCCGCGGCCAGCGCCAGCAGCACGATCTGGTTGGAGGCGAACCAGTCGAGCTCCTTGCCCTTGTCGACCATCAGCTGCATGGACCCGACCCACAGCACCAGCAGCGCCAGGCCGATGCGGTCCAGCGGCACATGCTGCGGCGGGTGCGCGCGCTTGTGGAACAGCGACCAGGTCAGCACCGCCGCCAGCAGGCCCACCGGCACGTTGATGTAGAAGATCCACGGCCAGCTGATGTTGTCGGTGATCCAGCCGCCCAGCAGCGGCCCCACCACCGGCGCCACCAGCACCGTGATGCCCCACAGCGCCAGCGCGGTGCCGGCCATCGCCGGCGGGTAGCTTTGCAGCAGCAGCGTCTGCGACAGCGGGATCATCGGCCCGGCCACCAGGCCTTGCAGCACGCGAAAGAAGATCAGCGCCTCGATCGTCGGCGCCAGCCCGCACAGCCACGACGCCACCACGAACAGCACGATGCTGGCGACGAACAAGCGCACCGCGCCGACGCGCCGCGTCAGCCAGCCGGTCAGCGGCATCGAGATCGCGTTGGCCACCGCGAACGAGGTGATGACCCAGGTGCCCTGCGCCGGGCCGACGCCCAGGTCGCCGGCGATGGCCGGGATCGACACGTTGGCGATCGACGAGTCGAGCACGTTCATGAAGGTCGCCAGCGACAGCGCCACCGTGCCCAGCGCGCGCTGCATGCCCTGCAGCGGCGGGAACGCAACCGGCGGCGGCTTCATCGCGCCGCCGCGGGCTTCAGGTTGGCCTCGATGATCTCGCGCACCAGGCGGTCGGCCTCGGCGAGCGCCGCGGCCTCGGCTGCCTCGTCGGGGTCGGCCGCGGCAGCGGCCGCCGGTGCCGATGCCGATGCCGAGGCCGGCGCGCTTTCGTCCAGCTGCACCACGGCCTGCATCGACAGGCCGACACGCAGCGGGTAGTCCTTCGGCAGCGGCGCGTCGAGCGCCACGCGCACCGGCACACGCTGCACCACCTTGATCCAGTTGCCGGTGGCGTTCTGCGCCGGCAGCAGCGCGAAGGCGGCGCCGGTGCCGGCGCCGATGCCGACGATGCGGCCGCGGTACTGCACCTGCGAGCCGTAGGCATCGGCCGTCAGCAGCACCGGTTGGCCCACCTGCATGCGGCGCAGCTGCACCTCCTTGAAGTTGGCCTCGACCCAGACCTGGTCGAGCGGGATCAGCGCCATCAGCACCGACCCGGCCGCCACGCGCTGGCCCACCTGCACCGTGCGCCGCGCGATCTGCCCGGCCTGCGGCGCGCGCAGCTCGGTGCGCTGCAGGCTCAGCCACGCTTCGCGCAGCGCGGCCGCGGCGCTCTTCACGCTGGGGTGGTCGGCCACGCGCGTCGTGCCTTCGCTGAGCGCCAGGTTGCCCAGCGCTTGCTGCTCGGCCGCGGTCTGCGCCGACAGCGCCGCCGCCAGCGCGCTGCGCGCCGCCGTGAGCGCGGCGTCGGCGTGGGTCATCTCCTCCTTGCTGACCGCGCCGCTGGCCACCAGCGCGCGGCGGCGCACCGCGTCTTGCTCGGCGCGCGCCAGGTCGACCCGCGCGCTTTCGACCTGGGCGCGCTTGAGCTTGGACTGCGCGTCCAGGCTGCCGTCCTGCGCGCGCAGCACGCGCAGCGCGCGCACCGCCTGCGCCAGCGCCGACTGGCTGCGCTGCAGCGCGAGCCGCGCGTCGGTCGGGTCCAGCCGCACCAGGGTCTGGCCGGCGGCCACCGCGTCGGTGTCGTCGACCAGCACCTCGGCCACGGTGCCGTCGATGCGCGGCGTGATCTGCACCAGCGGCGCGTGCACGTAGGCGTTGTCGGTGCTCTCAATGTGGCGCAGCACCAGCATCCAGTACACACCCCAGGCGGCGGCGGCCAGCAGCACCAGCGCGCTCAGCAGCCATAGCGCGCGGCGCCGCCCCGGCACGCTCAGCGGCGGTGCGCTGCCGTCGGCCGCGGCCTTGGCCGCCGGGCCGGGGGTAGCGGCGGGGGCAACGGGGCGGACAGGGGCGGCGCTGGCGCC
The DNA here is from genome assembly GCA_937967345.1 of uncultured Rubrivivax sp. GTDB lineage: Bacteria > Pseudomonadota > Gammaproteobacteria > Burkholderiales > Burkholderiaceae_C > Rubrivivax. The sequence continues at coordinate 3,356 of CALBTN010000429.1, forward strand.
GCCTGCGGCTTGCCCATGGTCGTCGGTGCTCATCGGCCCGCTCCCGCCGGCATCGTGTCTTGCTCCAGCATGCGGCGCAGCAGCGCCTTCAGCTGGCCCCACTCGTCGCGGCTGAAGCCGCGCAGGTAGGCGTTGTTGACCTCGGCCAGCACCTGCGGCACGTGCGCGGCCACGGCGCGGCCGGCCGGCGTGAGCTGCAGCATCACGATCCTGCGGTCGGCGGCCGAGCGCCGGCGTTCGACCAGCCCCTTGGCGGCCAGCCGGCCCACCAGCCGCGTCGCCGCACCGGCGTCGATGTCGATCTCGCGCGCCAGCGCCTGCGCGCTGCACTCGCCATCACGCGCCAGCTTCCACAGCGGAACCCACTGCGCGGCAGTCAGGTCGTGCGCGGCCATCGCCTGCTCGATGCGCCGGCGCATCGAGGTCGCGAGCTGGTGCAGCAGGTAACCGACGCTGTCGCCGGCAACGTAGCTGTGGCCGGCATAGAAAGCGCTGGCGCGGCGGCGCGGCGAGGGGGATGGCGGGGGCAGATGGTCGACCATCGCCGCATTGTCGCTTGCCCAGGCAAGCAATGTCACGGCGCGTGCTGCGCGTTCGCGACCGGTGGCCGGTGCCTCGAAGCTCGGTGACGGCGCAAAGCGGCCGCAGGCCGCTTTGCGCCGCGCGACTTTGCCCTCTGCTACGCCTTCGCTGGCGGATCGGCGGGCTCGCCGGGCGCTGCGGCGTAGATGCGCTGGGCGTACTCGCGCACCATGCGCGTGGCCGAGAAGCGCGGGCCGTGCGTCATCAGGCTGCGCTTGATCATCGCCACCCAGCGCTGCGGGATGCCGCCGGCATCGCGTTCGTAGAACATCGGCGCCACATGCTGCTCGTACAGGCCATACAACGCATCGGCGTCGCGCCAGTCCTGCGCGCCGAGGTCGCGATCGACCGTGCCGTCGATCGCCCAGCCGTTGCTGCCGTCGTAGGCTTCAGCCCACCAGCCGTCGAGCACCGACAACTGCAGCCCGCCGCCGAGCACCGACTTCATGCCGCTGGTGCCGCTGGCCTCGTTCGGCGGGCGCGGCAGGTTGATCCAGACGTCGCAGCCGGCCACCAGATGGCCAGCCAGCGAGATGTCGTAGTCCTCGAGGAAGATCGAGCGCGTGGCCATCGCCGTCGGCCCGCGCTTGTGCACGAACATCTGGCGCACCACGTCCTTGGCGATGTCGTCGGCCGGGTGCGCCTTGCCCGCGAACACGAACTGCATCGCGCGCTCGCCCCAGATCAGTGCGGCCGCGCGCTCGGGCTGCAGCGCCACCAGATGCAGCCGCTTGTAGGTGGCGAGCCGGCGCGCGAAGCCCACCGTCAGCCGCTCGGGGTCGAAGCCGCTGTCGGCCGCCTGCACGTACTCCAGCGCCTCGCCGCGGCGCAGCCGGTCGTTGGCGGCGTGTTGCTTGACCAGCTCGATCAGCAGCGCGCGCGCCGCGCAACGCGCGGCCCACAGCTCGGCCGGCGGGATGTGCTGCACCGGCGCCCAGGTGTCCGGCTGGTCGGCACGCGCCATCCAGCCGGCGCCGAGATGGCGGTCGAGCAGCGAGCGCATCGGCCCGTGCAGCCAGGTCGGCACGTGCACGCCGTTGGTGACGTGGCCGATAGGCACCTCGTCGACGCTGCGCCCGCCGAACAGCGGCTGCCAGATCGCGCGCGCAACCTCGCCGTGGCGCCGGCTGACGCCGTTGACCTGGCGCGCGTGGCGCATCGCCAGCACGGTCATGCCCGACGGCTGCGCGGTGTCGGCCGGGTTCACGCGGCCCAGCGCGACGAACTGTTCGCGCTCGCCGAAGCGATCGGCCAGGTGGCCGAGCACGGCCAGCACCTCGGAGCGCTCGTAGGTTTCGTTGCCGGCGGGCACCGGGGTGTGCGTGGTGAACACCAGCTGCTCGCGCACGCGGCGCCAGGCCTGGGCATCCGCGGCGCCGCCGGCCTGTTCGAGCAGCTCGAACAGGCCCAGCGCCGGGTGCCCTTCGTTCAGGTGGTACACCGCCGGTGCGATGCCCATCGCGCGCAGCGCGCGCACGCCGCCGACGCCCAGCACCGCGTACTGCGCCAGCCGGATCGCGCGGTTGCTTTCGTACAGCCGCGACGTCACCCAGCGCCCGACCTGGCTGTTGCCGTCGATGTCGGTATCCAGCAGGTACAGCGGCACGCGGCCGATGTCGGCGCGCCAGATGCGCACGCGCAGTTCCTCGTCGTCCACCGGCACCGTCACCGTCAGCGGCTGGCCGTCGGCGCCGCGCACCAGCACGCAGGGCAGCCGCTCGGGGTTGGTGTCGAGCCAGTACTCGTGCTGGAAGCCGGTGATGTCCAGGCGCTGGTGGAAGTAGCCGGTGCGGTACATCAAGCCGACGCCGACCATCGGCAGCGCCAGGTCCGAGGCTTCCTTCAGGATGTCGCCGGCCAGCACGCCCAGCCCGCCAGAATAGATCGGCAGCGAGCGGTGCACGCCGAACTCGGCACAGCAAAAGGCCACCGGCCGCTGCGCGCTCACGGCGCCGGCGCACCACGGCGCCCGCAGCCGGTCGGCGCGCAGCTCCTGCGCCAGCCGCTCGACCCGGGCCAGCCAGGCGGCATCGCCGGCCAGTTGGCGCAGCCGCGGCGGCGGGGTCTCGCTCAGCAGGCGCCGCGGGTTCGCTTCACAGCGCTCCCAGCGCACCGGGTCGATCTCGCGGAACACGTCCGCGCCGTCGGCCGACCAGCTCCAGCGGTAGTCGTAGGCGACGCCGGCCAGCGGCTGCAGCGGGGCCGGCAGCCCCTGCGCCAACTCGTCCACGGCCTGCGCGATATCGCTGTCACCTGGGTACATGACGAAGCTCCGGACAATGACCCGCGCCACTGTGCGCGCCGCGCCGTCCTGCCGCATTGACGCGAATCAGCGTGGCTGCTGCGCGCAGTCATAAGATGGCCGGCGCCAGTCACCATAGCAGGGAGGATTCCGAATGAAACGCAAGCAAGCCGCCGCGACCCGTGCCATGCCGCAACCGGCACCGCTGCAAAGCACCCAGCAGGCCAGCGCCACGGACGACAACGGCCACGAGCTCCAGATCCGCGAGGCCGCGTACTACCGCTACCTGGCGCGCGGCGCCGTGGTCGGCCACGAGATCGAGGACTGGCTGCAGGCCGAAGCCGAACTGCTGCGCTCGCGCGAGGCCGACGACACCTGCCATTGACGGCGCGCGCCGCGGGCTTCGCAACCAGCCGCCGTTGAAGCCCGCCTGATCAGACGCAAAGGGCAGCAGACTGGCGCGCAGTAGAACCCGAGCTGAATGCCAGTGCTCGAGCGCAAGGGAGCAAGCCACCTCGCTCGTCGTGATCCTGGGCGAATCATCCGCGAGCGGCAGGGCGATCACCGTCAGTAGCTCTGCGGCAAGAGCAGCGGAGTCATTGAAGATGTCGCTCGGCAGCAGGTTGTTGGTCACGCCCGACTCGTTCTCGCCAGCAGGGTCTCAGCAGGTCCACCGGCGAGCCTGCAAGGTTTTCGGTTGCCGGTGTTCGAGGCCGAATCCGCTGGGTTGCCCGATCAGCGGACACGACGGCCAGGGCCTGTTTTCATGGCTGTGGCGCGGACGCTGCCGGCTCGCAGCAACGTAGCAGCAGCCGCATCGCTCAGCCACTCGCCTTCGGATACAGCAGCATCTGCGTGCAGCGAAACAGCACCAGCGTGCGGCCGCTCTGCTCGTGCGTGACCACTGCGTCCCACACCTGCGTGCTGCGGCCCAGGTGCAGCGGCGTGGCCGCCACCGCCACGCTGCCGTCCAGCGCGGTGCCGAGGTGGTTGGACTTCAGCTCGATGGTGGTGAAGCCGCTGGCGCCTTGCGGCAGGTTGAGCAAGCAACCGTAGCCGCACATCGTGTCGGCCAGCGTCACCAGGCTGCCCGCGTGCAGGTAGCCGTTGGGCGCCATCACCGACGGCTGCACCGGCATGCGCGCGCACACCCGTTCGGGCGCGGCCTGCGTGACGACGATGCCCAGGTGCCCCGGCAGCTTGCCGGCACCACGCTGGTTCAGCTGCTCGACGCTGGCCTCAGGCATGTCCGGCGTGCTTGCGCGCGGTGGCTTCGATCTCGATGCGCATGCGCGCGTCGGCCAGGCCGGCGCTGATCATGGTCGCAGCCGGGCGCAACTCGCCGAAGCAGCGGCGCAGCACCGGCCAGCAGCGCTCGAACTCGGCGGCCACCGGCACGATGTAGCGCACGCGCACCACGTCGGCCATCGTGGCACCGGCCTCGCGCAGCGCGCTGTCGATGTTGCGCAGGCATTGTTCGGCCTGCTGCACGATGTCGTCGGCGATGGTCATGGTCGCGTAGTCGAAGCCGGTGGTACCGCTGACGAACACCCAGTCGCCGTCGACCACCGCGCGCGAGTAGCCGATGGCCGATTCGAAGCTGGAGCCGGAGTCGATGCGTTGACGTGTCATGGGGCTGCGGCAATCGGGTTGGGTTGTGCGCCAAGGCGCGCGATCAGCAGCGGCGCCGCGCCGGGCGCGGCATCGCCGATGTGGATGCATTGTTGCAGCCGCGCCAGCGCGGCGGCGCAGGAATCCTCGTCGGCGGCGTGCACCCGCGCCAGCGGCTGGCCGCGCTCGACG
>CALBTN010000430.1 GCA_937967345.1 uncultured Rubrivivax sp.
GGCGTGCAGCTCGAGCCAGTCCAGCGACAGCACCTGGGCCGTGACCACCGCGAAGTGCTCGCGCGACGCGCGCTGCGGTTCATAACGCGACGCCAGCGGCGAGCCCGGCGGCAGCGGCGACAGGTAGTCCTGCGCGGCCGGCGTCAGCTTCAGCCGCGCCCAGCGCGACGATGCCTGCAGCCCCGAGGCGTCCACCTCCATCCGCACGCGCAGCCGCAACTGCCAGCCCAGCCGGCTAGACCAGCACAGCAGCATGCCGATCGGTTGCGCGCGCAGCTGCGCCACCTTGGGCGCGCGCGCATCGGTGAAGAACACCAGCTCGCGCGCGGCGGGGTCGACCTCGCGCAGCAGCACCGAGCGCACCTGCGGCTCGCCGTGCTCCAGCGTGGCCAGCGCGATCGTGCGCCACTCGTGTTCCCTTTGGCGCGAAGCCAGCTCCAGCTGCTGCCACAGCTCGGCTTCGATCAGGGTCAGCGTATCGATGCGCGCCATCTGGATCGCCCCCTCGTTGCTTCGGCCGGGTTCAGCCCTCGCGGCGCAGTGCCGGGAACAGCAGCACGTCGCGGATGCTGGGCGAGTCGGTCAGCAGCATCACCAGCCGGTCCAGCCCGATGCCGCAGCCCGCGGTGGGCGGCATGCCGTATTCCAGCGCGCGGATGAAGTCGGCGTCGTAGTACATCGCCTCCTCGTCGCCGGCCTCCTTGTTCGCCGCCTGGGCGAGGAAGCGCGCGGCCTGGTCCTCGGCGTCGTTCAGCTCGGAAAAGCCGTTCGCCACCTCGCGCCCGGCGATGAAGAGTTCGAAGCGCTCGGTGATCGTCGGGTCGGCATCCGACGCACGCGCCAGCGGCGACACTTCCACCGGGTAGTCGATGATGAAGGTCGGCTGCCACAGCTGGTGCTCCACCGCGGCTTCGAACAGGCCGAACTGCAGCTCGGCCAGTGTCCAGTGCGCGGGGGCTTCCTCGCCGGCGGCGACGATGCGCTCGCGCAGCAGCGCGGCATCGGTGGTCTGCGCTTGGCTCAGCCCCGCGAACTGCACCAGCGCCTGGCACACGCTCAACCGTGTGAAGGCGCTGTCCAGGTCGATCGCCTTGCCGCCGTAGCTCAGGCGCGCCGAGCCGGTGGCCTGGCGCGCGGCGTGGCGCAGCACGCCTTCGGTGAAGTCCATCATGTCGTGATGCGTCCAGTAGGCCGCATAGAACTCCATCATCGTGAACTCGGGGTTGTGCCGTACCGAGATGCCTTCGTTGCGGAAGCTGCGGTTGATCTCGAACACGCGCTCGAAGCCGCCGACCACCAGCCGCTTCAGGTACAGCTCGGGCGCGATGCGCAGGAACATCTGCTGGTCCAGCGCGTTGTGGTGCGTGACGAAGGGCTTGGCGTTGGCCCCACCCGGGATCGGGTGCAGCATCGGCGTTTCCACTTCCAGGAAGCCGTGCTCGACCATGTGGTTGCGGATCGAGCTCAGCGTCTTGCTGCGCGCGACGAAACGCGCGCGCGCGGCCTCGTCGGTGATCAGGTCGACGTAGCGCTGGCGGTACTTCTGTTCCTGGTCTGTCATGCCGTGGAACTTGTCGGGCAGCGGGCGCAGGCTCTTCGTCAGCAGCCGCACCGAGCTGGCCTTGACCGACAGCTCGCCGGTCTTGGTACGGAACAAGGTGCCCTCGCAGCCGACGATGTCGCCCAGGTCCCAGTGCTTGAACTCGGCCAGCGTCTCGGCGCCGACCAGATCCTGCGTGATGTAGAGCTGGATGCGCCCGTGGGTGTCGCCGAAGGAGCCGTCCTGCAGCGTGGCGAAGCAGGCCTTGCCCATCACCCTTTTCAGCATCATGCGCCCGGCCACCGCCACTTTGATGCCCTGCGGTTCGAGTTCCTCGTTGGGCAGCTGGCCCCAGCGGTGGTGCAGTTCGGCGGCGTGGTGGCGCGGCTTGAAGTCGTTGGGGAAGGGCACGCCGCGTTGGCGCAGCGCGGCGAGCTTTTCGCGCCGCTCGGCGATCAGTTGGTTGGTGTCGGCGGCGCTGGCCGCGCCGGGGCTGCTGGGCGTGGATGGGGCGTTGGAGCTCATGGGATCGCGCGGCGTGGGGTGCGGGGAATTCTAGGCACTCGACGCTGTGCCGGGCCAGTGTTGCCCGGCTGCGCACCGAGGCCCGACCGGGGCCAGGCCGAGGCCCAAGCGGCTACTGGCGCGGCGCGGCGGCGTGCACCGGGGCCGGGACATAATTTGCCGCCGCCACGCGCCCCATGCAAGCCCGCCGCGCCCCCATCACCGACCGCAAGCTGCGCTTCGCGCTGGTGGGCTGCGGGCGCATCGCGCAAAGCCACATCGACGCGCTGCGCCAGCATGCCGAGCAGGCCGAGTTGGTGGCGGTGTGCGACAGCGACGCTGCGGCGCTGCAGCGGGCGGTGCAGGCCACCCAGGCGCCGGGCTTCGACTCGCTCACCGCGCTGCTGGCCGGCAGCAGGCCCGATTGCGTGGTGCTGGCCACGCCCAGCGGGCTGCACCCGCAGCAGGTGATCGAGGCTGCGGCCGCCGGCGTCGACGTGATGACCGAAAAGCCGATGGCCACGCGCTGGGGCGATGCGCTGGCGATGGTGCGCGCCTGCGACGACGCCGGCGTGCGCCTGTTCGTGGTCAAGCAAAACCGCCGCAACCGTACCTTGCAGCTGCTGAAGCAGGCCGTCGCGATCGGCCGGTTCGGGCGCATCTACATGGTCACGGTCAACGTGTTCTGGTCGCGCCCGCAGAGCTACTACGACAGCGCCGCCTGGCGCGGCACCTGGGAGTTCGACGGCGGCGCGTTCATGAACCAGGCCAGCCACTACGTCGACCTGCTCGACTGGCTGATCGGCCCGGTGCAAAGCGTGATGGCCTACACCGGCACGCTGGCGCGCCACATCGAGGTCGAAGACACCGGCGTGGCCGCGCTGCAGTGGCGCAACGGCGCGATGGGCTCGGTCAACGTCACCATGCTGACCTGGCCGAAGAACCTGGAAGGCTCGATCACCATCCTCGGCGAGAAGGGCAGCGTGCGCGTCGGCGGCGTCGCGGTGAACCAGATCGAGCACTGGCAGTTCGCGCAAAGCCACCCGATGGACGAGCAACTCGACGAGGCCAGCTACCACACCACCTCGGTCTACGGCTTCGGCCACCCGCTCTACTACGAGGGCGTGATGCGCTCGCTGCGCGAAGGCGGCGAGCCCGAGATCGACGGCCGCGAGGGCTTGAAGTCCTTGGAGCTGCTGATCGCGATGTACCTGTCGGCGCGCGACGGCAAGCGGGTGAACCTGCCGCTGGCGTATTGAAGCCGCGATGGCGACCACGATCCACCCCAGCGCCATCGTCGACGACGGCGCTGTGCTGGGCGACGGCTGCCGCGTCTGGCACTTCGTGCACATCAGCGCCGGCGCGCGCATCGGCCGCGGCTGCTCCTTCGGCCAGAACGTCTATGTCGGCAACGACGTGGTCATCGGCGACAACGTCAAGGTGCAGAACAACGTGTCGGTCTACGACGCGGTGACGCTGGAAGACGAGGTGTTCTGCGGCCCGAGCATGGTCTTCACCAACGTGCACAACCCGCGCGCCGCGGTGGTGCGCAAGCACGAGTACCGGCCGACCCTGGTCAGGCGCGGCGCCACGCTGGGCGCCAACTGCAGCATTGTCTGCGGCGTGACCATCGGCCAATACGCGTTTGTCGGCGCCGGCGCGGTGGTGACGCACGACGTGCCTGACTACGCGCTGATGCTGGGCGTGCCGGCGCGGCAGGCCGGCTGGATCAGCCGCCACGGCGATCGGCTCGACCTGCCGCTGCATGGCGCGGGCGAGGCGCTGTGCCCGCACACCGGCGAGCGCTACTGCCTGGACGGCACCGCCTTGAGCCTATGCAGTTCACCGACCTGAGGGCGCAGTACGCGGCGCTGCAGCCGGCCATCGACGCGCGCATCCGCCGCGTGCTGGAACACGGCCAATACATCCTGGGCCCCGAGGTCGGCGAGCTCGAACAACGGCTCGCGGCATTCACCGGCACGCGCCACTGCATCGGCGTGGCCAGCGGTACCGAGGCGCTGCTGATCGCGCTGATGAGCTTGGGCATCGGCCGCGGCGACGAGGTCATCACCACGCCCTTCAGCTTTGCCGCCACCGCCGAGGTGATCGTGCTGCTGGGCGCGACGCCGGTGTTCGTCGACGTCGAGCCCGACACCGCGTTGATCGACGCCACGTTGATCGAGGCCGTGATCACGCCGCTCACGCGCGCGATCATGCCGGTCAGCCTGTACGGCCAGGTCGCCGACATGGACGCCATCAACGCGATCGCCGCGCGCCGCGGCCTGGCGGTGGTCGAAGACGCGGCGCAAAGCTTCGGCGCCACCTATCAAGGGCGACGCAGTTGCGCGCTGTCCGCCTGGGGCGCGACCAGCTTCTTCCCGAGCAAGCCGCTGGGCTGCTACGGCGACGGCGGTGCGCTGTTCACCGACGACGACGCGCTGGCGCAGGCCGCGCGCGAGATTCGCGTGCATGGGCAAAGCGCGCGCTACCGCCACACCCGTTTAGGAGTCGGCGGCCGGCTCGACACCCTGCAGGCCGCGGTGCTGCTGGCCAAGCTCGAGCGCTTCGACTGGGAGCTGCAGCGCCGGCGTGAACTGGGCGCGCGCTATGCCGAGTTGTTGAGCGAGCTGCCGGGCCTGCGGCCGCTGACGCTGCGCCCGCAGCGCGACAGCGTGTGGGCGCAGGTCACCGTGCGCGTCAACGACCGCGCGGCGGTGCAAGCGGCGCTGCAGCAGCAGGGCATCCCTTGCGCGGTGCATTACCCGGTGCCGCTGCACCGCCAGCCGGCCTATGCCGCGTTTGCTGCGCGTTGCGACTGCCCGGCGAGCGATGTGCTGGCCGCGCAGGTGCTGAGCCTGCCGATGAGCGCCGACCTGTCGAGCGCCGACCAGGACCGGGTGATCGCCGCGCTGCGGCGTGCGCTCGGCTGATGCACGCGACTGCGGCCGTGACCCCCGCCGCGCGTCCCCCGCTGCTGCGCGCGACGCTGACGCTGATGGCCGGTGGCGCGCTGGCGCAGGCGCTGCCGCTGCTGCTGGGCCCGCTGCTGACGCGGCTGTATGTGCCTGCCGAGTTCGGCGCGTACCACCTGTTCGCCGCGGTCGCGGCCAACGTCGCGGTGGTGGCCTGCGCGCGCTACGAGCACGCGCTGCCGCTGGCGCGCGACGACGGCGAAGCGCGCGCGCTGGTCGTGCTGTGCCGCTGGATCCTGCTCGGTGCGATCGGCCTGAGCCTGGTCGCCGCGGTGATCTGGGCGGCCGTGATCGGCCAGGTCTGGCCGCTGTGGCTGCCGGCGGCGGTGGGCGCGCTCGGCGGG
>CALBTN010000431.1 GCA_937967345.1 uncultured Rubrivivax sp.
GCGCGATCCTGGATGCGGTGCTGCTGCGCGCCAATGCGTTCTCGCGCGTCGCGCTGTGCGGCATGATCGCCGGCTACAACGGCCAGCCGATCCCGCTGGCCGCGCCGCAGCTGCTGCTGGTCAACCGCATGAAGCTGCAGGGTTTCATCGTCAGCGACCACATGCAGCACTGGCCGCGCGCGCTGAAGGAGCTGGGCGCGCTGGTGGCTGCCGGCAAGCTGAAGTACCGCGAGACCGTCGCGCAGGGCATCGAGGCCGCGCCCGAAGCCTTCATCGGGCTGCTCGAGGGGCGCAACTTCGGCAAGCAGCTGGTCAAGTTGGTGTGATGCGCGGCGCGCCGGGCAACAGCAGGTGAAGCCGCGCCGGGCGGTGGTGGTCGGCGGCGGGCCGGCCGGATTGATGGCTGCCGAGACGCTGGCCGAAGCCGGCGTCACGGTCGAGCTGTACGACGCGATGCGCTCGGTGGGCCGCAAGCTGCTGCTCGCCGGCAAGGGCGGGCTGAACCTGACGCACGCCGAAGACTTCGAGCGCTTCGCCACCCGCTATGGCGCGGCCCGGACCGAGGTCGGCGCCTGGCTCGAGCGCTTCGGCCCGCAGCAGTTGCGCGACTGGGCCACGGGCCTGGGCATCGAGACCTTCGTCGGCAGCTCGGGCCGGGTCTTTCCGCGCGACATGAAGGCTGCGCCGCTGCTGCGCGCCTGGCTGGCGCGGTTGCGCGCGCGCGGCGTTCGGCTGCACATGCGACATCGCTGGACCGGGTGGGCCGACGACGGTGCGCTGTGTTTCGAAACGCCCGACGGCCCGCATCAGGTGCGCGCCGATGCGGTGGTGCTGGCGCTGGGTGGTGGCAGCTGGTCCAAGCTGGGCTCCGACGGGCGCTGGCTGACGCTGCTGCAACAGCGCGGCGTGGCGTTGGCGCCGCTGCGGCCATCGAACTGCGGCTTCGAGGTCGCGGCAGGCTGGAGCGCGCACTTCGTCGATCGCCACGCCGGGCAGCCGCTGAAGAACGTGGGTCTGCACTGGCGCGACGCGGCCGGTACCGAGCAGCGCCAACTGGGCGAATGCGTGGTCACGCGTTACGGCATCGAGGGCAGCGGGGTCTACGCCGCCTCGGCGCCCTTGCGCGACGCGATCGATGCTGACGGCCAGGCCGCCTTGCGGTTGGACCTGCTGCCGGCGCGCAGCCTGCAGTGGGTCGAGGCCGAACTGGCAGGCCCGCGCGGCGGGCGTACGCTGGCCACGCAGTTGAAGTCGCGGCTGAAGCTGCACGGCGTCAAGGCCGCGCTGCTGTACGAGGTGGCCGACAAGCCCACGCTGGCCGATGCGGCGCGGCTGGCGCGGCTGATCAAGTCGCTGCCCTTGAGCCTGAGCGCGGCACGCCCGCTGGACGAGGCCATCAGCAGCGCCGGCGGTGTGCGTTTCGAAGCGCTGGACCCGCAGCTGATGCTGCGCGCGCTGCCCGGTGTGTTCTGCGTGGGCGAGATGCTCGATTGGGAGGCGCCGACTGGCGGCTACCTGCTCACCGCCAGCATGGCCAGCGGGCGCGTCGCTGGCGAGGGTGTGCTGGGCTGGCTCGATGCGGGTGCCGACCCCTGCCGCGTCAGGCGACAGCCAGCGCCGTAGTTTCCAGGAACAACGATTCCCTGAACTCGATCGAGCGTGGCCCGTCGCTGCCGGCAGCCCACAGTGCCAGCGCGGTGGCGGTCATCGGCTTGGCGAACAGGAAGCCCTGCACCTGGTCGTAGCCCATGCGCCGCAGGATCTGGTACTGCGCGTCGGTCTCCACGCCCTCGGCCACGACCTTCATGCGCAGCGCCTGAGCGAGGCTGACCACGGCTTGCGCGATCTGGCGGGCATCCTCGCTGTGCTCCAGGTCGAGCACGAAGCTGCGGTCGATCTTCAGCTCGCTGGCCGGCAGCTTGCGCAGGTAGGCCAGGTTGGAGTAGCCCGAGCCGAAGTCGTCGATCGAGATGTGCACGCCTACCGCCGCCAGGCCGCTGAAAATGCGCAGCGCCGCTTCGGTGTCTTCCAGCGCCACCGATTCGGTGATCTCGCAGGTCAGCAGCTCGGGGTTGATCTGGTGGCGGGCCAAGGCCGCGGCGATGTGCTTGGGCAGATCAGGGTGGCGCAGCTGGTGCACCGACAGGTTGATCGCCACGCGCATGCGCAGGCCCTGGTCGCGCCAGATCCTGGCCTGCTTGCAGGCTTCGTCGATGACCCACGCGCCGATCGCGTGGATCAGCCCGCTGCGCTCGGCGATCGGTATGAAGATGCCGGGGCTGACCATGCCGCGGCGCGGGTGATGCCAGCGCAGCAGCGCCTCGGCGGCGGTGACCTGCGCGCTGGGTGCGTGGATCTTCGGCTGGTAGTACAGCTCGAGCTGGTCGCGCGCCAGCGCCATGCGCAGATCTGCAAGCAGTTCGGCCTGCTCGCGCACATCGTCGACCATGCGCGCATCGAACACCGCGTAGGTGGCGCCGCCTGCCGCCTTGGCGGCGCGCGTCGCGACGGCGGCGTGCGTGATCAGCGCCGACTGCGCGCCGTGCTGCGGGTAGTGCGCGATGCCGATCGAGCAGCTCAGCGCAATCTCGCGGCCCTCGACGAGCCCGGGCTGCGTGACGGCGTCGACCACGGCGGCGGCGAGCGCTTGCGCCCGCTCGACCGCATCGCTGCCGTCGACCAGCACCAGGAACTCGTCACCACCCAGCCGCGCGGCGCGGTGCGGCGGAGCCAGCGCGCGCAGCCGCTTGGCCACGGCCTTCAGCGCGGCATCGCCGGTGTGGTGGCCGAACTGCTCGTTGACGTGCTTGAAGCGGTCGAGCGCAATGTGCATCAGCACTGCCGGGCACTGTGCGGCATCGGCCCGATGCAGTACCTGCGACAAGGTGCCGTCGAAGGTGGCGCGCGTCGGCAGCCGGGTCAGGCCGTCGCGCAACGGTTCGCCGTGACCGGTCGCCCGCGCCGCTTCGAGCTTTGCGCGCAGCCGTGATTCGAGGGCGCAGGCCAGCAGCATCAGCAGCAGCAGTTCGGCCACGCCCACCGATGCCACGGTGCCCATGGTGGCTGCGCTCAGCAGCGATGCATCGTCGGCCGGCGCAATCGGCCGCAGCGACGCGGCGGCGATGCTGAGCGTCTGGCCGATCAGCACGGGCACGCCGGCGATGATGCAGCTCGCCCACTGCGGGCGGCTGAGGGCCAGGCGCGCCCCCGCGCCCGAGGCTGGCAGCGAGCGCAGCGCCCAGGCGAAGCCGGTGGCCATGACCAGCCAGGCCAGCGTCAGGCCGAAGGGGCTCCACACGATGCCCGCTTGCAGGCCCAGCGAAAGCAGCAGCAGCACCTGAGCGCACAGCGCCGCGGTGGCAAAGGCGGCCGCAGCCGTGGCGATGGCATGCGGGCCGCGGCCGTAGCCGAGGTGTGCGCCCAGCACGCACAGACCCAGCGTTGCCAGCACCGCACCGATCACCCAGGCGGCGTGGAAGCCGACGCCGGCCGGCCCCAGCACGCTGGCCAGCGTCAGCAGCGGTGCGCTGACGATGCCGCAGGCGGCGGCCACCGCGCTGGCGGCCAGCCAGGCGTTGCGCTCGCAGGCCGCGGTGCGCGCGCGCTGCGACAACTCCAGCGCCAGGTAGAACGCGAACACGATGAGCAGCGTTCCCGCCAGCGTGGGCAGGCTCAGGTAGCCGGCAAGTTGCATCGACTCGGCCATGCGCGGCTCAGGAGCTGGGCGAGGGGCGCGTGGCGTCCGAACGGGCGCCGCGCGACGGGTGGGTCGTCACGCCACGGCTATCGACCTGGGACCCGCCGGCTTGAGTTCACCGCCCCAGGAATGCGCAATGTTCACGGCTGCGCCGCGCTGGCCGCGCGGCGGCGGCATGGCACACTGCGCCGCCTTTTTTCTTAGCGACCGCCCCGCCGCCGGGGCCTTCAAGCCTTGAACCCTATCGTTTCGCAGATTGCCGCCGAGCTGGGCGTGCGCCCCGCCCAGGTGCACAGCGCCGTCGAATTGCTCGACGGCGGCGCCAGCGTGCCTTTCATCGCCCGCTACCGTAAGGAGGCCACCGACGGCCTGGACGACAGCCAGCTGCGCGAGCTCGAAGTGCGCGTGGTCTACCTGCGCGAGTTGCAGCAGCGGCGCGAGGCGGTGCTGAAAAGCATCGACGAGCAGGGCAAGCTGACGCCCGAGCTGCGCGCCGCGATCGGCGCCGCGGCCACCAAGCAGCTGCTCGAGGATCTGTACCTGCCGTACAAGCCCAAGCGGCGCAGCAAGGGGCTGATCGCGCGCGAAGCGGGCATCGAGCCGCTGGCCGACCGGCTGTTCGCCGACCCGGCGCTGGACCCCGCGGCCGAGGCGCTGGCCTTCATCAACGCCGAAGCCGGCTTTGCCGATGCGCCGGCCGTGCTCGACGGCGTGCGCGACATCCTGGCCGAGCGCTGGGCCGAGGATGCGGCGCTGGTGGGTGGCTTGCGCGACTGGCTGTGGGCCGAAGGCCGGCTGCGCGCCAAGCTCGTCGCCGGCAAGGACGAGAACGCGGCCGAGGTCGCGAAGTTCCGCGACTACTTCGACTTCGACGAGGCGCTGCGCGGCGTGCCCTCGCACCGCGCGCTGGCGGTGTTCAGGGCGCGGGCGCTGGACATCGTCGAGCTGCGGCTGGCAGCGCCCGACGAGGCGGCTGCGGCCGCGCCAGTCGCGCCATCCACGGTATCGGCGGCCGAGGGCCGCATCGCGCTGCACCTGGGCTGGCGCCATGCCGCCCGGCCGGCCGATGAGCTGCTGCGCAAGGCCATCGCCTGGACCTGGAAGGTCAAGCTGTCCTCGAGCCTGGAGCGCGACCTGTTCGCCCGGCTGCGCGAGCAGGCCGAGGAGGTGGCGATCAAGGTCTTCGGCCACAACCTGCGCGACCTGCTGCTGGCCGCTCCGGCCGGCCGCCGCGCGGTAATGGGGCTGGACCCGGGCATCCGCACCGGCGTCAAGGTGGCGGTGGTCAGCGACACCGGCAAGGTGCTGGAAACCACCACCGTCTACCCGCACGAGCCGCGGCGCGACTGGGACGGTGCGCTGCACACGCTGGGCCGGCTGGTGGCCGCGCACGGGGTCGAGCTGGTCGCCATCGGCAACGGCACCGCCAGCCGCGAGACCGACGCATTGGCCGCCGACCTGATGCGCCGGGTGAGCGCGGCCGCGCCCGAGCACGAGCTGCAAAAGATGGTGGTCAGCGAGGCCGGCGCCTCGGTGTACTCGGCCAGTGAGTTCGCGAGCAAGGAACTGCCCGAGTTGGACGTGAGCCTGCGCGGCGCGGTCAGCATCGCGCGGCGGCTGCAGGACCCGCTGGCCGAGCTGGTGAAGATCGACCCCAAGAGCA
>CALBTN010000432.1 GCA_937967345.1 uncultured Rubrivivax sp.
GCACCAGCTGCTCCATGATGCGGCTGACACGCGCCAGCATCTTGAACGCCGGCGCGAGCCGGTCGGCCGCGATGTGGCCGATGGCCGCGCGCAGCTCGTGCAGCATCAGCTTCATCCACAGCTCGCTGGTCTGGTGCTGCACGATGAACAGCATCTCGTTGTGGTCGGGCGACAGCGGATGCTGCGCGCTCAGCACCTGGTCCAGGTGCAGGTAGTCGCCATAACTCATGTCGCGCGCGAAGTCGAGCTTGGCGCCTTCTTCGTGCACGATCGCGGCGCTGTCCTTGGCGGGGTTCATGTCGCTGCTGTCCTTGGGTTGGAGCGCGCTGGGCGCGGGGGCTCGCGGTACGGCATCGGCCGCAAGCGGTTGCCGGTCACAGCTCGCGCAGCACCGCGCGCACCGGGCTGGCGTCGGCGCTGGCCAGCTTCAGCGGCAGCGCGATCAGTTCGTAGTCGCCCTCGGCCACCTCGTCGAGCACCAGGTTCTCCAGCACGCGCAAGCCGCGCCGGCGGATGACCTGGTGGCTGGGCAGTTCCTTGCTCGATGCGGGGTCGATGCTGGCGGTGTCGATGCCCACCAGCAGCACGCCCAGGTCGGCCAGGCGCTCGAT
This sequence comes from uncultured Rubrivivax sp., assembly GCA_937967345.1. GTDB lineage: Bacteria > Pseudomonadota > Gammaproteobacteria > Burkholderiales > Burkholderiaceae_C > Rubrivivax. Next base: position 612 of record CALBTN010000432.1, read on the forward strand.
GGTGGCCGGCGCGTAGGCCGCCAGGTTCGCGTCCCAGCCCTCGGGCTGGCGCCCATAGGTGCGCACCAGCACACGCGGCGGCAGCGCGGCGAGCGCATGTTCGAGGTGCGCCCATTCGATCAGCGGCCCGCAGCCGATGGCGTGGATCACGCGGCAGCGGCCGAGGTAGGGTTCGAGCGGCACCGCGCCGATGGGCATGCCGGCGTCGTCGTAGTGCAGCGGCGCGTCAGCGTGCGCGCCGGTGTGCGGCGACAGCGTGATCGTCGCGACGTTCACCGGGCAGCCGGGTGCGATGCGCGCGCTCCAGGCTTGGGTGTACGCCGCGTCGCCCGGAAACACCGGCGAGGCGGCATGCACGGGCGGGGAGATGTCCCACAGGCGTGGCATCGGGGCGGTGGCGCGTCGTGGCTCGTGAAGGCCAAAGCGTATCGGCGCCCGCCGGCAGGGTCAAATGCTGCGCGCGGTGGCGGCGTGCCGGCGCGCCGGCTATTCGATCGTCACCTTCGCGTCCTTGACCAGTTTGGCGAACTTGTCGGTCTCGGCCCGGATCTGCGCGGCCATCTGCTCGCTGCTGTTGCCGATCGGCTCGGCGCCGATCTCGGCCATGCGCTGCTTGAAGTCTGGCGAATGGATCGCCTTGACCATCTCGGCGTTCAGGCGCGCGACGATGTCCTTGGGCGTCGCCGCGGGCGCGAGCACACCGAACCAGGTGCCGGTGTCGATGCCTTTGACGCCGGCTTCGTCCAGCGTGGGCACGTCGGGCAGCGCGGCTGCGCGCTTGGCCGTGGTGACCGCCAGCGGGCGCAGCTTGCCGGACTTGATGTGCGGCAGCACCGGCGTGATCGTGTCGAACGACATCGTGATCTGGCCGCCGATCAGGTCGGTGACCAGCGGGCCGCTGCCCTTGTAGGGGATGTGCATGATCTCGGTGCCGGTCAGGTTCTCGAACTGCGTGCCGATCAGGTGCTGCGCGGTGCCATTGCCGTTGGAGCCGAAGCTGAGCTTGCCCGGCTCGGCCTTGGCCTGCTTGACCAGGTCGGCCACGGTCTTCGCCGGGTTGTTGGCGTTGACCACCAGCACGTTGGGCACCAGCGCGATCATGGTGACCGGCGTCAGGTCGCGCTGGAAGTCGTAGGGCAGCTTCTTGTACACGCTGGTGGCGATGGTGTGGTGCACTGCGCCCACCAGCAGCGTGTGGCCGTCGGGTCTGGCCTTGGCGACGACGTCGGCGCCCAGCGTGGCGCCGGCCCCGGGCTTGCTTTCGACGATGACCGGCTGGCCGAGCGATTGCTGCAGCTTGTCGGCCAGCGCGCGCGCCAGCACGTCGGTGGTGCCGCCGGCAGGAAAGGGCACGACCAGCGTGATCGGCTTGCTCGGCCAGGGCTGGGCGAAGGCGCTGCCGGCGGCCAGCGCGGCGGCCAGCGCCACGGCTTGCAGCGCGCGGCGGCGGGTGACTGCGGAGTGGTTCATGAGCTATCCATCAGAAGGTGCGCGGGAAGGGTTCGCCGCGGCGGCGCGAGCCGACCGCCAGGGCGCGCGGGTGGTGTGCGGCCGTGCGCTGCCGCGGGCGGCGATCAGGCCGCCTTGCGCTGGCGCTCGCTGCCAAGGAGTTCGCACACGGCCGCGGTCACATCGGCCGTGGTCGCGCTGCCGCCGAGGTCGCGCGTGTGCAGCGCCGGGTTGGCCGTCACCTGCTCGATCGCCTGCATCACGCGCTGTGCGGCCTCGTGCTCGCCCAGGTGCTCGAGCAGCATTACCACCGACCAGAAGGTGCCCACCGGGTTGGCCAGGCCCTGGCCCATGATGTCGAAGGCCGAGCCGTGGATCGGCTCGAACATGCTCGGGTAGCGGCGCTCGGGGTCGATGTTGGCGGTCGGGGCGATGCCCAGGCTGCCGGCCAGCGCCGCGGCCAGGTCGCTGAGGATGTCGGCGTGCAGGTTGGTCGCGACGATGGTGTCCAGCGTGGCCGGCTTGTTGACCATGCGCGCGGTCATCGCGTCGACCAGCTCCTTGTCCCAACTCACGTCGGGGAACTCGGCCGCGATCTCGGCGGCGATCTGGTCCCACATCACCATCGCGTGGCGCTGCGCGTTGCTCTTGGTCACCACCGTCAGCAGCTTGCGCGGCCGGCCTTGCGCCAGCTTGAACGCGAAGCGCAGGATGCGCTCGACGCCGGCGCGGGTCATCATCGACACGTCGGTCGCGGCTTCCAGCGGGTGGCCCTGGTGCACGCGGCCGCCCACGCCCGAGTACTCGCCTTCGGAGTTCTCGCGCACGATCACCCAGTCCAGGTCGTCCGGGCCACAGCGCTTCAGCGGCGCGTCGATGCCGGGCAGGATGCGCGTGGGCCGCACGTTGGCGTACTGGTCGAAGCCCTGGCAGATCTTCAGCCGCAGGCCCCACAGCGTGATGTGGTCGGGGATGTGCGGGTCGCCGGCCGAGCCGAACAGGATCGCGTCCTTGTCCTTCAGCGCGTCCAGGCCGTCGGCCGGCATCATCTCGCCGTGGGCGCGGAACCAGTCGCCGCCCCAGCCGAAGTCGTGGAACTCGAAGCCGAAGCTGCCGCTGGACGCGGCCACGGCTTGCAGCACCTTGCGGCCGGCGGGAACGACTTCCTTGCCGATGCCGTCACCGGGGATGGTGGCGATCGAATAGGTCTTCATGGCGGTTTGTCTCTGGTGTGGGGTGGGTCGATGGCAGGACTGTAGGCAGTGGACGCGCTGCCGGTGCACCGCTAGATTCAAGCCATCGTTAACCTGCGGCTAACAATCACCATGGCCACGCGCAGTGCGATCCACCCGATCCAGCCGGCCGATCTGGGCTTCTTCTCGGCGCTGGTGCGCGCCGGCAGCCTGAGTGCCGCCGGGCGCGAACTGGGCGTCAGCACCGCGGCGGTGAGCAAGCACCTGGCGCAGATGGAGGTGCGCCTCGGCGTGGCGCTGGTCAACCGCACGACGCGGCGCATGAGCCTGACACCCGAGGGCGAGCTGTACCTGGAGCACGCGCGGCGCATCCTGGCCAGCATCGACGACCTCGGCCAGCAGCTTGGCGCCACGCGCGGCCAGCCGCAGGGGCTGCTGCGGGTGAACGCCACGCTGGGCTTCGGCCGCAGCCACGTCGCGCCGCTGATCTCGAGCTTCGTGCGCCAGCACCCGCTGGTGCAGGTGCAGCTGCACCTGTCGGTCAACCCGCCGGCGCTGACCGAGGATCTGTTCGACGTCAACCTGCGCTTCGGCGCACCGCCGGATGCGCGGGTGATCGCGCGCTTGCTGGCACCCAACCGGCGGCTGCTGTGCGCGTCACCGGCCTACCTGGCGCGCCATGGCACACCCAAGCAGGCGAGCGAACTGGCGCGCCACAACTGCATCGGCATCCGCCAGGGCGACGAAGCCTATGGCAGCTGGCGCCTGAGCAAGGGGCGCGCGGCGGGCGCGGCCGGCGAGACGATCAAGGTGCGCGGCAACCTGACGACCAACGACGGCGGCGTCGCGGTGCAATGGGCGCTGGACGGGCACGGCATCCTGATGCGCGCCGAGTGGGACATCGAGCGCTACCTGAAGAGCGGCCGCCTGGTGCAGGTGCTGCCGCAGTTCATCACGCCCGATGCCGACATCTATGCGGTGTATCCGCAGCGGCACCAGTTGTCGGCGCGGGTGAGGGCGTTCGTGGGCTATCTGGCGGAGGCGTTCGCGCAACAGCGCGCGGCCGGCCAGCGGTAGTCAGCCGATGCGCCCGAGCAGCAGGTACTCCATCAGCGCCTTCTGCACGTGCAGCCGGTCTTGGTTCCGGCACGCGCCTGTGGCGCTTCACGTCGGCTTCGCCGACATGAGCCTGCACCGAAACAGTCTGCCGGCCCTGCGGGCCGCCGCCTCGGCTTGATCAGCCGATGCGGCCGAGCAAAAGGTACTCCATGAGTCCCTTTTGCACGTGCAGCCTGTTTTCAGCCTCGTCCCACACCACCGACTGCGGCCCGTCGATGACCTCGGCGGCGACCTCTTCGCCGCGGTGCGCCGGCAGGCAGTGCATGAACAGGGCCTCGGGCCTGGCCGCGGCCATCATCTCGGCGTCGACGCACCAGTCGGCGAAGGCCTTGCGCCGCGCCTCGTTCTCGGCCTCGTAGCCCATGCTGGTCCACACGTCGGTGGTCACCAGATCGGCACCGCGGCAGGCGTCCATCGGGTCCTTGAACACCTTGTAGCAGCCGCTGTTGGAAATGCCGGCCACTGCCGGGTCGACTTCATAGCCGCCGGGTGTGCTGACGTGCACCGTGAAGCCCAGGATCTCGGCCGCCTGCAGCCAGGTGTTGGCCATGTTGTTGCCGTCGCCCACCCAGGCCACGATCTTGCCCTGGATGCTGCCGCGGTGTTCGATGTAGGTGAAGATGTCCGCCAGGATCTGGCAGGGGTGGTACTCGTTGGTCAGCCCGTTGATCACCGGCACGCGCG
>CALBTN010000433.1 GCA_937967345.1 uncultured Rubrivivax sp.
CCTTGACGATGCCGATGGCCGCCAGCGGCCCCATCAGCTCGGGGTCGAGCGCGGTGGCCGGCGGCGCTGCAATGCGCGACAGCCTGGCCTTGCCGTCCAGGAACTGCGCGATGCTGGTGCCCTGGCCACCGGGGTCGTAGGCATAGATCCTGGTGAACTTGCGGATCAGCTCGACCGCCGGCTGCGGGTCGTTGTGGTCGAGGAACATGCGCCCGAGGATCAGCGCATGGTTCGTGCGCGAGCGCGCGACATAGAAGCCGCCCTGGGGCAGCGCTCCGTCGTAGCCGGGCGGCAGGATCAGGTACTTGCCGCCTTCGCCGCGGTCCGGCCCCGGCACGCCGAAATCGACGACCCAGCGCCACCAGGCGTCGTCCACCGTGCCCAGCGCATTGGGTGGCGTCTCCAGCACCAGCGGGCCCTGGCTCAGGTCGAGCACGCCGACGAAGTACACCGTGTCGGCGTTGGCCGTCAGGAACAGCGACTTCGCGTCCATCAGCTTGGAGAACACCAGGATCTGGTTGTCCTGCACGCCGGCGGCCTGGAAGCCGCGGCGGATGGCCTCGAAGTTCGCGCCCTGCATCGTATTGACGAAGGCGTCGTAGGCGTGCGTGAAGTCGATCTGGTCGTAGACCTTGGCGGCGGTGGCCGCGCTGGGCATGCCGTCCTTGAACTCCAGCGTGCCCAGGTGCGTGGCCACGCTGTCGGGTGTGCTGATCGACGCGGGAACGGCTGCGCTGGTCTGGGCGCAGAGCGACAGGGCAAGGGTGATGCCGGCGCCCAGGCCGCACAGTGCGAAGCAGTGCTTTTTCACGTTCGATGATTCCGTTCGATGCTGCCGATCGATGCCAGGCGATGCGTCGCTGCCGGCACCGATTCTTGCGCACGGCGGCGTTCAACCCGCCAGCAGGCTGCGCATCAGCCTATTGGCCTGGGCCTCGGCCGCGCCCTCGAACACCTTGCCTATGCCGATCCCGGGCGGTCTTCGGGCTTGGCGAAGAACATCGCCGCGAGCCTGCGCATGCCCAGCACCCGGCCCAGCTCCCAGAAGGCGAAGAAGGGCACGAAGGCGACGACCAGCATCAGCGCGCGCGCCGCCAGTTCGTCCGCGCCGATGGCGGCGATCTCGTGCAGGCCGCTCCACAGGCCCTGCTTGTGGACCCAGCCCGCGACCAGCCGCTCGAGCACGCCGAACCCCATCACCAGCAAGCCGAAGACGACCGACTTGTAGATCACCGGCACGGCCAGCGCATGGTCGTCGAAGCGGCGGCTGAAGCCGAACAGCCTGCCGATCATCACCACCTTGGCGATGACCATCGCCTCGATCAGCGCGATGCCGTAGTGCAGGTAGGCGGTGCCGGCCTCGGCCACCACCAGCCGGCGATAGACGGTGAACAGGCCCAGGAACAGCCACAGGTACAGCGTGATGATCCAGTAGACCTTCAGCTCTTCGAGCGCCCGCTGCTTCAGGCTGCGGGCCGGTTCACCGCCTTGCATGCGTCCTCGGCTCGGCTACAGGATGCTGACCGGGCTGGTGCCGCCCGGCGCCGCCTTGGGCAGCCGCCCGTCGGTGTCGTAGGCGAGGAAGCCCTTGTAACCTTCGGGCCGGTTCGGCGGCAGGCCGAGGTTGAACAGCGTCTCTTCGACCGTGTCGTACCAGACGCCGACCTTCATGATCCTGCGCGCCTCGTCGGCGCTCGCCACCTTGCGGCCGAACTGCTCGCTCTGCTTGACCGCCCACTCGATCTGCTTGGGCGTCGACCAGCGCTTCTTGTGCATGTCCCAGATGTTGTCCTCGTTGCCGACGCGCACGTGCTGGCCGAGGATCGTCGCCAGCGTCTGGATCGCGATGTTGCCGCGCATGCTGCTCCAGAAGGTGACGCTCGATGCGCCATGCGGCGTGCGGCGCAGGAACTCCATCCAGTCGTAGGGGTTGCGGCCGAGCGAGCCGCCGCCGTAGCCGCAGATCGCCATGTTCAGCGGGCCCTTGTAGATGCCGGCACGCAGCAGGCGTTCGATGATCTCGAGCTGGTGCACGTGCGCCGGTACGAAGTACGGCTGGATCCTGTTCTTGGTGAGCCGCTTCAGGTGCTCGACGTAGAACCTCGAGGTCGAGTCGATGACCATGTCGGCCCACGCGGCGGCCACCTCCGGCTTGGCCAGGTGCGTGCCGTCGGCGTCGCCGGGGATCATGGCTTGCGTCACGTCCCACAGCGTCGTGCCGGTGGTCACGGTGACGAAGTCGGGCTTCGGGTCGAGCTCGGTCAGCATGTGGCGCGTGTCGTAGTTCAGCCACGCAGCCTTGGCGCCCTCGGTGTGCGGCGCGAACGTGATCGAGCCGCCGACCTGGATGATCATCTTCGGCACCGCTGCGCGCACCCGCGCGAGCATCTCGTTGTACTGGTCGAAGTTGCTCGAGCCCTCGCCGGTCTTCGGGTCGCGCACGTGGAAGTGCAGCATCGTGGCGCCGGCGTTCCAGCAGTCGACCGCCGCCTGCACCTGCTGCTCGAAGCTGACGGGCAGTTCGTCGACGTCGCCGGGCAGCCACTCGGGGCCGTAGGGGGCGGCGGTGATGATCGTCGGCTGCATGTTCTCGGGGAAGAGGGAGTCGTCGGTGAAGTACATGGTCAAAGCTCCTGCGCTGGCGGTGGGGTGAGGGCCGGAAGCGCCGGGACACCACCCCTGCCGCCCGACCGCAAGCACGGCGCATGCGGCACCCGGGTTGTAGGCGTTGGTGCGGCGCGCGGCCCACACACTTCAGGACCATCGCTGTGCCACTTCGCGACAGCGGGATTGCCATTTCTCGACACGGACCGGGTTTGCCCGAGAATCCCGCTCATGAAGGCCGATGTGATGCCCAGACCGTGGACCGCGACGCTCGGCACCCAGGAGGAACTCTGGCGCCAGCGTGTCGGCGCGCTGCGCGTGGCACCGCAGCTGATGCGCGACATGGGCGTCGACCCGACCGCGGCGCTGGCGGCGGCCGGCCTGCACGAGTCGGCGTTCGACCTGCCCGAGAACACCATCCCCTATGCCGCCTTCGGCCGCTTCCTGCACGGCGCCGCGCAGCACACCGGCTGCGAGCACTTCGGGCTGCTGGTGGGCCAGGTCTGGGGCCTGCAGTACCTGGGGCTGCTGGGCCACCTGCTGCGCCATGCCGCGACGCTGCGCGACGCGCTGCGCATCACCAGCGTGCATCACCACCTCAACAGCCAGGGCGGCGTGTTCTTCGTGCGCGACCACGGCGCCGTCACCGAGAGCGGCTACGCGATCTATCACCGCGGCGTCGTCGGCGCGCGCCAGATCCACGACGCCGCGCTGGCCTGCCAGGTCTGTTGCCTGCGCGAGCTGTGCGGCCCCGGCTGGGTGCCCGGCGAGGTGCTGCTGGCCCACGCCGCGCCGGCCGACGAGAGCCCGTACCGCGCGCTGTTCCGCTGCGCGGTGCGCTTCAACTGCGAGCTGAACGTGTTGCGCTATCCCAGCGCCTGGCTTGACCGGCCGCTGCCCGGCGCCGACCCTGCCGAACGGCGCCGCCTCGAGGCGCAGGCGACTGCGCAGGCCCGGCCCGAGTTGATCGACCAGCTGCGCCGCTCGCTGCGCGTGCTGCTGGTCAACCGGGTCGCCGCGGGCGACGCGGTGGCCGAGATGCTGGCCATGCACCGGCGCACGTTGAACCGCCGCCTGCAGGCGCTGGGCACGACCTTTCGCGACGTGCTGGAGGATGTGCGCTTCGAGGCCGGATGCGAGTTGCTCGACTCGACCGGGCTGCCGCTGGACGACATCGCCGACGCGCTGGGCTACGCCGGCGCCAGCGCGTTCACGCGCGCCTTCCGCCGCCGCGCCGGCACGCCGCCTGGGCAATGGCGGCGCAGCGGGGCCTGAGGTCGGCGTGCTGCTGTCGCGACCTCAGCCACCCAGTTCCTGCGGCTTGATGCCCAGGCCGCGCAGCGTTGCGCCCTGCTTGTCGGAAGCCGCCTGCAACGACTTGGCCAGCTCCTGCGGCGTGGCGCCGCTGCCGGCGTCGTTGCCCAGTTCGGCCAGGCGCGAACGCACAGCCGGCTGCGACATCACCTTCAGCGTCGCCTGCCGGATCTTGTCCTGCACGTCGGCCGGCACGGCAGGCTTGAGCCACAGGCCCATCCACGCCACATCGTCGATCATCGGGTAGCCCTGCTCGGCAAAGGTCGGCACCTCGGGCAGCGCCGGGTTGCGCGCCGGGCCGCTGACCGCGAAGGCCTTGATCTTGGCGGCCTTGATCATCGGGATCGAGGTCGTCGGGCCGTCGAACATCAGCTGCACATGGCCGCCGATCAGATCCTGCAGCGCCGGCGGCGAGCCCTTGTACGGCACGTGGTTCAGGTCGATGCCGGCGGACCTGTTCAGCTCCAGCCCCATCGTGTGCGAGATCGTGCCCAGGCTGTACGACGCGTACGACAGCTTGCCGGGGTGGGCCTTGGCGTAGGCGATGACCTCGGCCAGGTTCTTCGCCGGCAGTGAGGGGCTACCGACGAAGACCAGCCCGCTGCGCGCCAGGTCGGCCAGCGGCTTGACGTCCTTCGCCGGGTCGAAGCGCAGCTTGATCACGTGCGGGATCTCGGTGACCAGCGCGTTGATCGCCACCAGCAGGGTGTAGCCGTCGGCCGGCTGGCTCATGAAGTCCTGCATCGCGATCATGCCGGCCGCGCCGGGCTTGGCCTCGACGATGACCGGCTGGCCCCATTCCTTGTGCAGCCCGTCGGCGAGCAGCCGCGCCACGATGTCGGTGGTGCCGCCGGCAGGCGCGCCGATGACGATGCGCACCGGCTTGGTGGGCCAGGCCTGGGCAAAGGCGGCGGGCGCGGCGACGATCAGCGTGGCGCCGGCAATGGCGCCGAGAGCGGCGCGGCGGGTGGAATCGAGCAAGGTCTTCATCGTGGCCTCCGTGTATGTGACGGGCAGGGCGTTCGCTCAGGCCGCCAGCTTCAGCGTCGCGCCGCGCGTGCCCGGCAGGCGATTCGGCGCCCAGCCCAGCTTGGCCAGCGTCTCGTCGGCCGAGCCGTAGTGCTCGCCGATGCGGTAGATCGCCTTGGCCTGCTTGCCGCTGGCGACTTCGCGGTGCAGCTCGCGCGAGATGCGCACCATCTGCTCGACCTGGCGCACGCTGGTGATGCGCTCGCCCTTGCGGCCCCACAGGTTGTTCTCGATGCCGACGCGCACGTGCAGGCCCATCGCGATGGCCATCGTGTTCAGCGGCAGCACGTGGCGCATCAGGCTCTCCACGGTGAGCACCGCGTTGTCGGGGCAGCGGTTGATGAACTCCATCAGGTTGCGCGGGTTCGGGCCGTCGGCGCCGCCGCCGATGGCCACCCAGTTCAGCACCAGCGGGCCGGTGTAGACGCCGCGGCGGATCAGCCGCTCCACCGTCTCGAACTGGCCGAGGTCGCCGAGCATGAAGTGCGGCTGGATGCCATTGGCCTGCAGCCGCTTCAGGTGCTCGGCGACGAAGGCCGGGCCCGACGGGATCGTCATCTCGCGGTAAGCCTCCTGCAGCGCCGGGTTGGCCAGCGAGGTGCCGGCCACGTCGTCGGCGCTGAGCAGCTCGCAGATGTTCATCTGGTTGGTGTTGATCGCGATCGTCACCTGGTCGGGTCTCGGGTCCAGCTCGGCCAGCATGTGGCGCGTGTCGTCGCTCAGCCACTTGGCTTGCGCGCCCTCGCCTTCGGGCGCGAAGGAGATCGAGCCGCCGACCTGCAGCAGCATCTCGGGCACCGCGTCGCGCAGCCGCGCCAGCATCTCGTTGAACATGCTCAGCCGCTTTGACCCACAGCCGTCAGCCTCGCGCACATGCACGTGCAGCACGGTGGCGCCGGCGTTCCAGCAGTCCACGGCCTCTTGCACCTGCTCGGCCATGGTCAGCGGGATGTCGTCGCAGTCGCTGGGCAGGAACTGCGGGCCGTAGGGGGCGACCTGGATCACCAGCGGTTGCTGGTTCTCGGGCAGCAGCGAGTCGTCGAGGAATTGCATGTGGTTCTCCTTGGGTCGGGGTTTCAGGTCCGGGGCAGCGCCGCGGCTTCGCGCGCGGCCAGTGCTTCGTGCAGGATCGGCGCGCCCAGGCTCATCGTGTGGATGCCGAGCACGCTGACGCATTGCAGGACTGCGGTGATCTCTTCCTGGGTCGCGCCGAGTTCCAGCGCCTTGCGGATGTGGCGGCGCACGCCGGGGCCGTACATATGGGTGCACGAGGCATCGACGGCGATGGCGATGAACTCGATCACCTTCGGGTCGAGCGCACCGCTGAGCATCGGCTTCAGGCCCATTGCCATGAAGGCTTCGGTCCAGGCCGGGTCGAGTTCATAGGCCGGTTGCCAGTGCGGGTTCCATTCGCCGATGGCGCGCAGCTGGTCGCACAGCGGCGTGGCTGGGGATGGGGTGTTCATCGTGTGCCCCTTTGATCTGGATCAAGGTCCGACATTGTTTGCGCGAAGGCTTGGACACACTTGTCGATCCAGGACATTGACTTCACATTTCGGGACACGCCGAATCCAGCATGACAGCTCTCGTCCGCAGCGCCGCGCTGACGCACTTCGCCGAGCTGGCCGGCAGCTGCGGGCTCGATGCACGTGCGCTGCTGGCGCGGGTCGGCCTGCCGGCGCGCTGCCGGGCCGACCCCGACCTGAAGATCGCTGCGCACCGCGTCGGCCGGCTGCTGGAAATCGCCGCCGAGGACGCACACGAGCCGGGCTTCGGTCTGCGCCTGGCCGAATCGCGCCGGCTGTCGAACTTGGGGCCGTTGGCCCTGCTGGTGCGCGACGAGCCGACACTGCGCGGCGCGCTCGAGGCGCTGATGCAGCACATCCACGTACACAACGAGGCCATCGCGGTGCAGGTGGCTGAACACGGCGCCCTGGTGGTGATCCGCACCGAACTGGCCTCCGAGCGCAGCGGCACGCTGCGCCAGGCGAGCGAGCTTGTCGTGGCGGTGAGTTGCCGTGTGCTGCAGGTGCTGCTGGGCGCGTCCTGGCAGCCGCGGCGGGTGTGCTTCACGCATGCGGCGCCGAAGAGCCTGGCGGTGCACCACCGTGTGCTCGGTCCGGCGGTGGAGTTCGGCCATGAGTTCAACGGCATCGTCTGCAACGCCGCCGACCTGGACGCGCCGAATCCCGGTGCCGACCCGATCATGGCGCGCTACAGCCACAAGCTGCTGTAGCCGGCGCTGGCGCGCAGCGAGACCATGACGCTGCGCGTGCGCCGGCTGATCGTGCTGCTGCTGCCGCGCGGGCTGTGCCGCGTCGAAGTGGTGGCGCAGCACCTGGGCGTGGACCGGCGCACCGTGCACCGCCAGCTGGCCGCCGAAGGCACGAGCTTCTCCGCGCTTGTGCAGGCCGAGCGGCGCGAGCTGGCGCGGCGCTATGTCGAAGGCAACGAGCGCGCGTTGAGCCAGGTATCGGCGCTGCTCGGCTTTGCGGCGCCGAGTGCCTTCTCCCGCTGGTACCGCGGCAGCTTCGGCGTCAACGCGGCGGCGCAGCGCAGGCTGGCGCCGCCGGCACGTTGAGCACCATCAACCGGTCCCGGCCAGCAGCCCCTTGATCACGATATTGGCCTGGATTTCGGCTGCGCCCTCGAACACGCTCAGGATGCGCGCATCGCACAGCACGCGGCTGATGCGGTACTCGAGCGCATAGCCGTTGCCGCCGTGCACCTGCAGCGCGTCGTCGGCGTTGGCCCAGGCGACGCGCGCCGCCAGCAGCTTGGCCATGCCGGCTTCCAGGTCGCAGCGGCGCTGCGCGTCCTTCTCGCGCGCGGCAAAGAGCGTGAGCTGGCGCGCCAGCATCGTCTGCACCGCCATCCACGCCAGCTTGTCGGCCACGCGCGGGAACTGAATGATCGGCCGCCCGAACTGCCGCCGCTGCAACGCGTAGGCCAGCCCCAGCTCGAAGGCGTTCTGCGCCACGCCGACCGCGCGCGCCGCGGTCTGGATGCGCGCTGACTCGAAGGTGCGCATCAGCTGCTTGAAGCCCTGTCCGGTCTGGCCGCCGAGCAGCGCGTCGTCAGGCACGAAGAAGCCGTCGAAGGCGATTTCGTACTCCTTCATGCCGCGGTAGCCCAGCACCTCGATCTCGCTGCCGCTGATGCCGGCGGCGGGGAAGGGCAGGGCGTCGCTGCCGCGCGGCTTTACGGCGAGGAACATCGACAGCCCGCGCCAGTCGCGGCTGGCCGGGTCGGTGCGCGCCATCAAGGTCATCAGGTCGCTGCGCGCGCCGTGGGTGATCCAGGTCTTGTTGCCAAAGATGCGCCAGCCGCCCTCGCATCTTTCAGCGCGGCTGCGGATCGCACCCAGGTCCGAGCCGTGGTCGGGCTCGGTGAAGCAGGCGGTGGGGATCAGCGTGCCGGCGGCGATCGCCGGCAGGAACTTCGCCTGCTGCGCCGGCGTGCCGTTGCGCTCGATCAGCTCGGCGGCGATCTCGGTGCGTGTGCCCAGCGACCCCAGCCCGATGTAGCCGCGCGCCAGCTCTTCGGTCACCACGCACATCGCCGACTTGCCCAGGCCGGCACCGCCGTGGGCCTCGGCGATGGTCAGGCCGAACACGCCCAGGCGCGCCATCTCGGCGATCACCTCGTCGGGGATCAGCCGGTTGTGCCGATGCCAGTCGTGCGCGGCCGCGGCGTGGTCGTCGGCGAAGCGCGCGAACTGCGTGCGCACCTCGACCAGCGTGGCATCGTCGTCGCCCGGGTCGCCGAAGCGGCGTGTCGCCGCGCCTTCGGCCAAGAGCGTGGCGATGCGCCGCCGCACCGCGGGCGCGAAGCCTTCGGCGCACAGCCGGCGCACCGCGGCGTCGGCGTTGAAGGCGGTGACGGCGGCGAGGGCGCTGCCGTCGGCAGCCAGCGTCTCGGCGCGGAACACCTCGCCCTGGCTCATCGGCAGGCCGCCGGCCAACTGCGCCAGGGTCTCGCCATAGGCCGCTTGCAGCAGCAGCGCTTCGAGTTCGCCCAGCCGGCCGGCGGCTTGCAGCCGGCGCGCCCAGTTCAGCATCTGCTGCAGCGCATGCACGCAGGTCGCGGCCCAGGCGACACCATGGGCACGCGCCTGTTCGATCTGCAGCGCCTGGCCGGCGTCGGCGTGCGCACCGGCCAGCAGGTCGCGCAACGCACCCAGGCAGCGGGCCAGCAAGGTGTCGGCGGCGCGCTGGGCCTGCGCGCAGCGCGTCAGCAGTTCGTCGTTCATGGAGGCACGCAAGCGGTGGCCGGGGTGCGGCAGTGTACGAAGCGCGCCTGCGCTGTGCTCGGGCCTGCCGGCGCTCGCTTAGCATCGGCGCGCGCCGCCCTGCCGGTGCCGCCGTCGCGCCGATCCCATGTCGAGTCTGGAGCTCAAAGTCCCGCCGCTGCTGCTGTTCGGCGCGGTCGCGCTGGTGATGGCGCTGCTGGCGCGCTGGTTGCCGGCATGGGATTTCACGCTGCCGGCCAGCTCAGCCGCGGCGGCGGTGCTGGCCGCGGCCGGCGCCGGCGTCGCCGCGCTGGGCGCGCGCGCTTTCGTTCGCGCGCGCACCACGCTCGACCCGCGGCTGCCGCACAAGTCGTCGAGCCTGGTGCGCGGCGGCGTCTATCGCGCCAGCCGCAACCCGATGTACCTGGGGATGTTGGTGCTGCTGGCGGCGTGGGGCCTGCAGCTTGGCAACCTCGCGGCGCTGCTCGGGCTGCCGGCTTTCGTGCTGTACATGAACCGCTTCCAGATCACGCCCGAAGAACGCCTGCTGGGCGAGAAGTTCGGGCTCGAGTTCGACCAGTACCGCGCGGCGGTGCGCCGCTGGCTGTGACAGCGGCGGCGCATCGGCCGATATTGCGCCACGCGATGGAGGGCCTCATGACCGATCTGCACATCCGACCCGAGACGACGGCCGACGCCGCGCCGATCGCCGCGCTGATCACGCGCGCCTTCACCGGCCACCCGCACAGCGACGGCAGCGAAGCCGCGATCGTCGCGCGGCTGCGCGAAGCTGGCGCGCTGACGCTGTCCTTGGTGGCCGAGCAGCAGGGGCAGTGCGTGGGCCACATCGCGTTCTCGCCGGTGCGCGTGGGCGGCGCGGCGCTGGGCTGGTACGGCCTGGCGCCGCTGTCGGTGGCGCCTGCGCAGCAGCACCAGGGCATCGGCAGCGCGCTGGCGCGCGACGGCCTGCAGCGGCTGCGCGCGCTGGGCGCGCGCGGCTGCGTGGTGCTGGGCGAGCCGGCCTACTACCGCCGCTTCGGCTTCGCTGCGCACGCCGCGCTGGTGCTGGCCGGCGTGCCGGCCGACCACTTCATGGCTTTGGCTTTTGCCGCGGATGTGCCAGGCGGCGCGGTGAGTTACCACGCGGCTTTCGATCCGCCGGCCTGAGCGCCGGCCCGACGCACGCCGCTTCAGCCCGCGGCGATCGTGCCGGCCAGCACCAGCGCCTGCAGCGCTGCGTCGTCCAGCGCCAGCCGCTCGCGCAACACCGGGTGGGTGTGTTCACCCAGGCGCGGCGCGACGCCGGGCGCTGCCGTCGTGCTGGCGCCGAAGCGCAGCGGTGTGGTGGCGGTGAGCAGCTCGCCGATGCCCGGATGCATGGTGCGGCGAAACATCGGGTTGGCTTCGGAGCAGCGCGGGTCCTCGGTGAGCATCTGCGCAAAGCTGCGGTACGGGCCCCACAGCAGCGCGCGGTCTTGGAAGGCCGCGGCCACCTCGGCCAGCGTGCGCCGCGCGAACCATGGCCGCAGCGCGGTGGAGATCAGCTCGCGCGCGGCGTAGCGCGCGTGCTCGCTGTCCAGCCGCTGGCCCAGCGCGTCGGCCGCCTTGGGCAGCGACTCGTGCAGCCCGGTGGCGCGCAGCAGCGACGCCCATTGGCGCTCGGTGATCGCCACCACCATCGCGTGGCGGCCGTCGGCGCATCTGAAGCTGTCGCCATAGGCGCCGTAGACGAAGTTGCCGTCGGCGCGGCGCTGGCTGGCGTTGAGCTCGACGTCGGCCAGGTAACCGAGGTTGGCGGCGCCGGCCAGCGCCACGTCGGACAGCGCCAGCTTGACGTGCTGGCCCTGGCCGGTCAGGCGCCAGTGGCGCTCGGCCGCCAGCACCGCCAGCGCCAGCATCTGGCCGGCGATCAGGTCCCACGCCGGCAACACGTGGTTGACCGGGCCGTCGCGGCCGCTGCCGGTGATGCCGGGAAAGCCGGCCGCGCAGTTGACGGTGTAGTCCACCGCGTTGGCGCCGTCGCTCGAGCCCGCCAACTGCACCATGATCAGGTCGGGCCGCAGCCGGGCCAGCGCGTCGTAGCCGAGCTCGCCGTCAACCCCCAGGTTGGTCAGGAACAGCGCCGGCCCGTCACCGGGCGCGCAGATCAGCCGCTGCAGCAGCGCACGGCCCGCGGCGCTGCGCGCGTTGATTTCCACCGAACGCTTGCCGCGGTTCAGGCTGGCCCAGTACAGGCTGCGCCCCTGCGCGGTGCACGGCGCGCGGTCGATGTCGATGTTGCCGCCGATCGGGTCGACGCGAATCACCTCGGCGCCCAGTTGCGCCAGCGTCAGTCCGGCGCTGGGCGCGGCGACGAAGGCCGAGAACTCGACGACGCGCAGGCCGTGCAGCGGCTGGGTTGCCGTCATGCCGCGGCTGCCACGTAGCCTTGCTCGTAGGTGGCCACACCCTCGGGAATCGCCACCCACGGCAACTTGGAGCGCACCCAGATGTGGCGGTCGATCGCGAACCAGCCAGGCTCGTCGAAGGTGCCGGCGGCGATGGTGCGCTTGCCCGGGCGCAACTCGGCGCTGTGCGAGATGGTGGTGCCGCAGCCCGGGCAGAAGCGCATGCGCAGCCAGCGGCCGCTTTCGTCCGAGTGGTATTCGCGCTCGGCGAGCTCGCCTTGCAGCAGCGTGACCTTGTCTTCGTCGAAGGTGGCCAGCACGGCGAAGGCGCTGGCCAGCCGGCGCTGGCAGAAGCGGCAGTGGCATACGGTGGCGACCACCGGCGCGCCGTCGACGCGGAAGCGCACCGCGCCGCAGGCGCAGCCGCCGAAGTGGCTTGGGTTCATCGTCGTCTCCCTGGCATGCGAGCGTTTCGATTGTGCGCGCCGGCTCACCGCGATGAGCCGGCTTGCGCTACAACCCAGGGCTGCGGCTGGCAGCGTCTGCCAAGCCCGAGCCTCGACACCATGAACCCACCTGCCAAACCGCCGCGCCACTTCTCGATGCTGCGCGGCTTTCACCTGGCCGACTTCATCACGCTGGGCAATGCCAGCTGCGGCGTGCTGTCGGTGCTGCTGGCGATGATGTTCATGGCCAGCGGCGAGTTGCGCCACTTCATGCTGTCGGCGGCGATGACGCCGTTGGCCTTCGTCTTCGATGTCTTCGACGGCAAGGTGGCACGCTGGCGCCACCAGCATTCGCCGCTGGGGCGCGAGCTGGATTCGCTGGCCGACGTCATTTCCTTCGGCGTCGGCCCGGCGGCGCTGGGCTTTGCCGCCGGGCTGCAAGGCGGTTGGGACGTGGTGCTGCTGTGCTACTTCGTGTGCTGCGGCGTCAGCCGGCTGGCGCGCTTCAACGTCACCGCCGAGGCGCTGTCGGCCGGCTCGGACAAGGTCGCCTACTTCGAAGGCACGCCGATCCCCACCAGCGTGGTGATCACCGCGCTGCTGGCCTGGGCGGCGTGGCAGGGCGCGATCGGCGCGCAGCTGTGGGGCGGGGCGTGGCAGCTCGGCCCTTGGCAGCTGCACCCGATGAGCCTGCTGTTCGCGGCTTCGGGCACCGCGATGGTGAGCAAGACGCTGCGCATCCCGAAGTTCTGAAGCCTGCGCCGCAGGCTTCGCGCGGCGCTGTGCTGTTGTGCCGTGCGCCGCGGGTGCATACTGCGGCCATGGCCATCGAACATGCTCAACCCGGTCAGCCGGTGGATGTGCGCCCGCTGGGCGCGCGCTTGGCGAATGAAAAGTCGCACGCGCTGTTCAAGAGCGACCAACTCGAGGTCATGCGGCTGGTGCTGCAGACCGGCAAGTCGCTGCCGCCGCACAAGGTGGCCGGCGAGATCACGATCCACTGCCTGGAGGGCCGCATCGACGTCGGTGCCGACGCGGCCCGCCACGTGCTGGTTGCGGGGCAGATGCTGTATCTGCCTGGCGGCGTGGTGCACGACGTGATCGCGCTGGAAGACGCTTCGGCGCTGGTCACGATCGTGCTGGGCCGGCCCTGAGCCGCCCTTCGCGGGCTTACTTGCCGGCCGGCTTGGCGACGCGATCGACGCTGATCGCGACCGCTTCGGTGTACACCGCCTCGACCTGATCGCCGACCTTCACCCGAGCGAGTTGCGCCGGGTCCGGCACATGCAGCTCGACGCTGTTGCCCTTGGGACCGCGCAGCGTCACCACGCTGGCTTTCTTGTCGACGGCGGTGACGTTGGCCATGATCACCACCTGGCGCCCGGCGGCGCCACCGGCCACCGCACCGGCTGGCGCCGGCGCGGTCGCGGTTTCGCTGCTGCTCGAGCGGATGCCGCTGCCGTGGGGGCGCAGCTCCAGCGTCAGCGCGCGCATGTAATCGACCGTCACCAGGTCGCCGACGCGGATCTGGTCGAAGTTCTTGGACTCGGGCGGCACCACCACGTCGACCACGCGCCCCTTGGCGCCCTTTAATGTGGAAGACACCCGCAGCCCGACGTGACAATGCCTGACCTGAGGCTGGTC
>CALBTN010000434.1 GCA_937967345.1 uncultured Rubrivivax sp.
CGCAGGAACACCTCGCCGAACTGGCCGGCGCCGCCGCTTTGTTTCTTGTGGCGGTGGTGCCCTTCGGCATTGGCGGTGACGCTTTCGCGGTAGGCGATGCGCGGCGGCTTGGTGTCGACCTCGAACTTGTAGACCTCGCGCAGCCGTTCCAGCAGCACGCGCAGGTGCAGCTCGCCCAGACCGTAGAGCACGGTTTCGTTGGTGGCGGCCACGTGCTCGACCTTCAGGCACGGGTCTTCGGCCACCAGCTTGTTCAGGATCTCCCACATGCGCTGCTCGTCGCCGTGGCGCTTGGGGCGGATCGCCAGGCCGTGCACCGGCACCGGGAAGTCCAGCGGCTTCAGGTGGATGTGCTCGTCCTCGGCGGCGTCGTGCAGCACCGCGTCGAAATGCAGCTCGTCGACCTTGGCCACCGCGACGATGTCGCCGGGCAGCGCGCGCGGCACCTCGACGCTGTCCTTGCCTTGCAGCATGAACAGGTGCGCCACCTTGAAGGGCTTGCGGCCGTGGCCGACGTAGAGCTGGCTGCCCTGCGTCACCGTGCCTTGGTGCACGCGGAAGATGCCCAGCTTGCCGACGAAGGGGTCGGCGCTGATCTTGAACACGTGCGCCAGCACGTGCCTGGCCGGGTCGGGTTCGGCGTGCATCGGCTTGGCGTCAGCGCCCTCGCCGTTGAGGAAGTCCGGCGGGTTGCTCTCGGTCGGGTTGGGCAGCAGCTTGACGATGACGTCCAGCAGTTCGGCCACGCCGGCGCCGCTCTTGGCCGAGACGAAGCACACCGGGATCAGGTGGCCTTCGCGCAGCGCCTGCTCCAGCGGCGCGTGCAGTTCCGACGCGTCGATGTCGCCGTCGTTCAGGTAGCGCTCGACGAAGTCGGCGTCGACCTCGACCACCTGCTCGACCAACGCGCGGTGCGCGGCGTCGACCGCGCCGAAGTCGCTGTGGCCTTCGCGGTTGTAGAAGCAGTCGACCACCTGGGTGCCGCCCGCATCGGGCAGGTTCAGGGCCAAGCATTCCTTGCCGAAGGTGGCCTGGATCTGTGCCAGCAGCCCGGGCAGGTCGACCCCCGGGGCGTCGATCTTGTTGACGATGATGATGCGGTCGAGGTGGCGCTCGGCCGCGTAGTCCATCATGCGCTGCGCCATCGGCTCGATGCCGTTGACCGCGCTGATCACCACCGCCGCGGTCTCCACCGCTTCGAGCGCCGGCAGCGACTGGCCCAGGAAGTCGGGCGCGCCCGGCGTGTCGATGAAATGCACGCGCGCGTCGCCGTGGTTCAGGTGCAGCACCGCGGCGCTGAGCGAATGCTGCATGCGCTTTTCCAGCGGGTCGAAGTCGCTGACGGTGCCGCCCTTGTCCAGCGCGCCCGGCGTGGCGATCATGCCGGCGCGGTGCAGCAGCGCTTCGGCCAGGCAGGTCTTGCCAGCAGCGGCGGCGCCGACCAGCGCCAGCGTGCGGATGCGGGCAACGGCGTCGGCGCCGCTTCGGGCGCCACTCGCGGCGCCGTTGGGGGCTGGGCTTGGCATGGTCTGTCTCCTTTGCGGCGTGCAGTCGCCTTTGCGGTCCGACTGTACCCGCGCGCTGCCCGCCGCTGCCAGCGCCGGGGCCTGCTAGGCTGACCGTCTTTGCCGCCACCCCCGAGGCCAGCGATGCACGCCAGCGAACTGACCGGGCTCGACGCCTGCGCCTTGAGTGCCGCGATCCACCGCCGCGAGGTCTCGGCGCGCGAGGTGATGCAGGCCTACCTGACGCGCATCGACGCGCTGAACCCGCAGGTCAACGCGCTGGTCGGGCTGCTGCCGCACGACGGCCTGCTGGCCCAGGCCGACGCACGCGACGCCCAACTCGCACGCGGCCACAGCCTGGGCTGGATGCACGGCTTCCCGATGGCGATCAAGGCACTGTCGGCGGTGGCCGGGCTGCCGCTGAGCCTGGGATCGCCGCTGCTGGCGCGGCAGATCGCGCCGCACGATTCGCTGATGGTGGCGCGCATGAAGGCGGCCGGCGGCATCGTCATCGGCACGACCAACGTGCCCGAGTTCGGCCTGGGATCGCATACCTACAACAAGGTCTTCGGCACCACCCTGAACCCGTGGGACATCACGCGCAGCGCTGGCGGCTCCAGCGGCGGCGCGGCGGTGTCTCTGGCCTTGCGGCTGCAGCCGGTGGCCGACGGCAGCGACATGATGGGCTCGCTGCGCAACCCCGCCGCGTGGAACAACGTCTTCGGCCTGCGCCCGGCCCAGGGGCGCGTGCCCTACAACCCGCACGCCGGCGACGGCTACGTCGCACTGCTCGGCACCGAAGGCCCGATGGGCCGCAGCGTGCGCGACGTGGCGATGCTGCTGTCGGTGCAAGCGGGGTATGACGCGCGCCAGCCGCTGTCGATCGTGCAGGACGGCAGCGCCTTCGCCCAGCCGCTGCGGCCCGAGGCGCGAGGGCTGCGCATCGGCTGGCTCGCCGACCTGGACGGCTACCTGCCGTTCGAGCCGGGCATCGTGCCGCTGTGCGCAGCGGCACTGCGGCGCTTCGAGGCGCTGGGCGCACAGGTCGAGCCGCTGGCGCTGGGTTATTCCTGCGACGAGGTCTGGCAGACCTGGCTGACCTGGCGGCGCTTCCTGGTCGCCGGCACGCTCGGCCCGCTGGGCGCCGACCCGGCCAGACACGCGCAGCTCAAGCCCGAGGCGCAGTGGGAATACGACCAGGGCCAGGGGCTGAGTGGCCCGCAGGTGTTCGCGGCCAGCGCCAACCGCACGCGCTTTTATCGCCACATGGTGAGCCTGTTCGAACGCTTCGACCTGCTGGCGCTGCCCAGCGCGCAGGTCTGGCCGTTCCCGGCCGAGTGGACCTGGCCGCGCGAGATTGCGGGCCGGACGATGGACACCTATCACCGCTGGATGGAAGTGGTCATCTACGCGACGCTGGCCGGGCTGCCGGCGATCAGCGTGCCGGCCGGTTTCAGCGCCGACGGCTTGCCGATGGGCCTGCAGTTGATCGGCCCGCCGCTGGGCGAAGGGGCGCTGCTGAATGCGGCGGCAGCCTACGAACAGAGCATCGGCGAGCTGCTCGCCAGGCGGCCGGTGTTGGGCTGAGGCAGGTTCGCGATCAAGGCGCCGGAAGCAGCCTCAAGCCGCCAACCCGAAGAACGCCGCCGCGTTGTCGCGCAGGATGCGCTGCTGGCCCTGCGCGCCGAGGAAATCGCAGGACTTGACCAGCGACCCCGGCTGCTGCTCGCCCAGCGGGAACGGCGCGTCGGTGCCGAGCATCACGTGGTCGCTGCCCATCACGTCGGTCAGCAGCTTCAGCGCACCGGGGTCGAACACCGCGCTGTCGGTGTACAGCCGCCGCGCGTAGCTCGACGGCGGGTTCGGGCAGTCCTTGCGCACGATGTCGCGGTGCTTCCAGGCGTTGTCGACGCGCCCCAGCGTGTAGGCGAAGCTGCCGCCGCCGTGCGCGAAGCAGATCTTCAGCGACGGCGGGATGCGCTCGAGCGCGCCCGACAGGATCAGCGACAACATGCCCAGCTGCGTCTCGGCCGGCATCGCCACCAGCCACGGCAGCATCCACTGCTTCATGCGATCGGGCCCGCCCATCATGTCCCAGGGGTGCACGAACACGGGGATGGCGTTGTCGGCGCAGTAGATCAGGAAGTCGACCAGGTCCGGGTGGTCCAGGTCCTTCGCACCCATGTGGTTGCCGATCTGCACGCCCACCGCGCCCTGGCCCATCGCGCGCTGGGCTTCGGCGCAGGCGAGCCGGGTGTCCTGCAGCGGCACCTGCGACAGCCAGCGCAGCCGCGTCGGATGGCCGGCGCAGTACTGCGCGGCCTTCTCGTTCATGCGCGCCGCCCAGTCGGCGGCTTGCGCCGCGTCCCAGGCGTAGCCGAACATCACCGGCGTGGCGCAGACGATCTGCAGCCGGATGCCGGCGGCGTCGAGCCCGCGCACACGCGCGTCGGCGTCCCACAGCTCGTCGTGCACCGGGCGGAACGGCTTGTCGCCGAGCATGATCTGGCCGGTCTTGCCGTCGGCGTCGACCGCCAGCCAGGGCGCGCGTTCGGGGTTCACCGCGTGCGCTTCGGCGCGGCTGATGCGGGGGAGAAAGTGCGAGTGGATGTCGATCATGGTTCGCTCCGGGCTCAGGGCTTGAAACGGGGGTTGGGCGCCGATCAATGTGCGGCAGGGCCGTAGCCCAGCGGCGCCGGTGCCAGCGCGGTGATGCGGCGCAGCAGCGCTGGCGCATCGAGCGCGCCGGCGTCGGCTTGCAGCGGATCGGGGCGCTCGCGGAACTGCTGCTCGATCAGCGCCCATTCGCTGCGCGGCAGCACGCGCCGGGCGATCGGCATCAGCTCGACCTCCTCGATGCGCAGGTGCTCGCGGTAGCGCACGATGAACTCGCTCGCCGCTTGCAGGAACACCGGCAGCTCGGCTGCGCCGCCCATTTCGGCGCGCGTGAGCTTTTGCTGCAGCGCGCGCAGTGCCTCGTCGCCCTTGACGTGCTGGCGCTGCAGCCGATCCAGCACCGCATCGGCCTCACTGGTGCGCGAGCGGATCGCCGGGAACAGGTACTGCTCTTCTTTCGGGTGGTGGTGGCGTTCGGGGAAGACGTCCAGGTAATGCAGGATCGCGTGCAGCGGCGCGGTCGGCAGCGGCTGCCGATCATCGGTGGTGCCGCGCAGCAGCGCCGCCATCGTGTCCAGCACCGCGGTGATGGTGCGGTGCTCGACGTACAGCGTTTCCAGCAGCGTGGGTTCGCCGCCGGCCTCGGCCGGTGCGCTCACGTCCAGCGGCAGCGCCGGTGTCGCGCTCGTGTCCTCGTCGCCGCCGCCGGCCGACAGGTAGCGCTGCAGCACCGTGCGGTCGTTGCGCAGCTCGACCGAGCTGCCGCTCCACGCGACCTGGCCCTTCTCGACCACGTAGTGGTGATCGGCCAGCGCCAGCAGCGGCACCAGGTTCTTGTCGACCACCAGGATCGCCATGCCCTCGGACTTGATCTGCGCCAGCGCGGCCCAGATCTCCTGGCGGATCAGCGGCGACAGCCCCTCGGTGGCTTCGTCCAGGATCAGCAGCTCGGGGTTGGTCAGCAGCGCGCGGCCGATGGCCAGCATCTGCTGCTCGCCACCCGACAGCTGGTTGCCGAAGTTGCGCGCGCGTTCGGCCAGCCGCGGAAACACCTGGTGCACGCGCTGCACCGTCCACGGCGACTTGCTGCTGCCGTGCTGGCGCGCGGTGGCGACCAGGTTCTCGCGCACCGTCAGGTTCGGGAAGATCTGCCGGCCCTCGGGCACCAGCCCCAGCCCCAGCCGCGCCACCGCGTAGGGCGGCTTGCCCTGGATGGTCTGGCCCTTCCAGCGCACCTCGCCGAGCGTCGGCTTGACCAGCCCCATCACGCTCTTGATGGTGGTGGACTTGCCCATGCCGTTGCGGCCCAGCAGCGTGGTGCAGCGCCCGGGCTGCACCTGCAACCCCATGCCGAACAGCACCTGGCTCTTGCCATAGCCGGCCTCCAGGCCGCTAACTTCGAGCAACGCGGTCATGCCGGAATCTCCTCATCGCCCAGATAGGCCTCGCGTACCAGCGGGCTGTGCTGCACCTCGGCCGGGCTGCCGCGGAACACCACCTTGCCGTAGACCAGCACGCTGCACACGTTGGCCAGCGAGAACACCGCGTGCATGTCGTGCTCGACCAGCAAGATGCCGTAGTGCTGCTTGATGCCTTGCAGCACGGTGATCATCTCCTGCGTCTCCACCGGCCCGAGGCCGGCCATCGGCTCGTCGAGCAGCAGCACGCGCTGCT
>CALBTN010000435.1 GCA_937967345.1 uncultured Rubrivivax sp.
TTCGACCGCCGGCAGCCGCCGGATGATCGAATGGCGCGACGCCATGCGCTGCACGCCGATCGCCAGCGTGATGGTGATCAGCGCCGGCAGCCCCTCGGGAATCAGCGACACCGCGATCGCCACCACCGCCTGGAACAGTTCGACGAAGTCCATGCCCATGACCCAGCGGCCATAGGCAAACACGAACACGGCGACGATGGCGACGACCGCGGTGATCAGGTTGCCCAGCCTCTTGATCTGCAGCAGCAGCGGCGTCTCGAGCGCGCTGACGTTGGACAGCAACTGGTTGATCTTGCCCAGCTCGGTATGGCTGCCGGTGGCCACGACGATGCCGCTGGCGCGCCCGGACACCACCATCGTGCCGGAGAAGGCCATGCTGTCGCGGTCGCCGACCGTGGCTTTCTCGATCACCGCATCGGCGGACTTCTCGGCCGGCACCGATTCGCCGGTCAGCGCGGCCTCCTCGGTGCGCAGGTTCTTCACGTCCGTCAGCCGCAGGTCGGCCGGCACCTTGTCGCCCGACTCGAGCAGCACGACGTCGCCCGGCACCAGATCCTCGGCCGGGGTCATGCGGGTCTCGCCGCCACGCACGGTGCGCGCCTCGGCCGACAGCATGTTGCGGATCGAGTCCAGCGCCTTTTCGGCCTTGCCTTCCTGGATGTAGCCCAGCAGCGCGTTGAGCAGCACCACCGCGAAGATGATGCTGGCGTCGAGCCACAGCCCGAGCATCAGCTTGACGAAGCCGGCACCCAGCAGCACATAGACCAAGACGTTGTTCAACTGCGCCACGAAGCGCGCGAAGGCGCTGCGCTTCTTGCCTTCGGGCAGGCGGTTCGGGCCATGGCGGGCAAGGCGCTGGGCGGCTTCGGCCGCGGCCAGGCCGCTGTTCGCATCGGTGGCGAGTTGGCGCGCCGCATCCTGTGCGGACAGCGCGTGCCAAAGAACTTCTTCAGTCGTGACCACGGTCTTGGAATCCATCTGCGGCTTGCCCCTCTGGTTGGCCAAAGGCGTTCAACGCACGCCGGATGGCCGCGTCAAGCAAGCCACCCGTCGACACCCGGTTCGATGATCGCACCCGGCAGCCACCCGCAGACGTAGGGCAGGCCCCGGGCCGCACGAGGCTTGACCGCCCTGCCGCAGGGCTGCTCAGAAGCGCCAGTACAGCGGCACGATGAACGCCACCACCACCATCCACCAGATGCCGATCGGCAGACCGAACTTCCAGTAGTCGCCGAACTTGTAGCCGCCGGGGCCGAAGACCATCAGGTTCACCGGCGTGGCCACCGGCGTCAGCAGCGCGGCATGCGCGCCCACCGAGATGCCGATGATGTAGGGCATCGGCGACACGCCCATCTCGATGCCCGTGGCCACGCCGATCGGCAGCATCACCAAGGCGGCCGCGGTGTTGCTCATCACCGAGGTGAGCGCGAAGGTGACGAGGAACAGGCCGACCGCGATCGCGCGCGGACCGTAGGCTCCGACCGTGTTGATCAGCCACTCGGCGATCATCTCGGCCGCGCCGGTGTCGCGCATCGCCGCGGCCAGCGGGATCATGCCGCCGACCAGGATGCAGGTGTTCCAGTCGATGCCCTTGTACGCCTGCACCGGCGTGAGCACGCGCAGCAACACCAGCGCGACCGCGCAGATCACCGCGACCAGCGCGCCGGGGAACCAGTTGCCGACCAGCAGCACGACCAACGCCACCAGCACCGCGATCGCCTCCCAGGCCTTGTGGCCGAGCGGAATCGCCTGCCGGCGCACCAGGTCGGGCGAATCGACCACCAGCACCTGCGGATCGGCCAGGTGCTTGTCCAGGCCGGACCAGGTGCCCTGCAGCAGCAGATGGTCGCCGGAGCGCAGCGTCTGCGGCCCGGCGCCCAGGTCCTCGCCGGCGCGCTGGATGCCCAGCACGACCAGATCGCCGTTGCGCGGCGCCATGCCGACGAAGGCGGTCTGGCCGATGAGCTTCGAGCGCGACGGGATCACCACTTCGGCCAGCCCCGAACCGCGATTGAACAGCGTGGCCGCCATGCTCGCCTGCTCGTCGCCTTCCACCAGGCCGAGGTGCTCGGTCGCCGCCAGCTTGGCGATCGCTTCCTTCGGGCCGCGCACCACCACCACGTCGTCCACCGCCACGTCCGGGCGGGTCAGCGGCGTGCCCGTCTTGCCGTCCTGCACCGCCACCAGGCTCAGCCCGCCATAGTCCTTCAGGTTGATCTCGGTGCGCGGCTTGCCCGCCAGCGTCGAGGTGCTGCGCACGCGCAGGTGGGCCACGCCGTCTTCGATGCGGTACTGCTCGACCAGGGTCTTGGCGTGCTCGCTGAAATCGGCCGGCAGCGCGTCGCCGTTGCGCGACGGCAGCAAGAAGTTGCGTGTCAGCAGCATCACGACGATCGAACCGACGATCATCGGAATGCCGGCGATCGCGAACTCGAAGAAGCCGATGCCGCCGTAGCCGGCCTCGGCCGCCGTGCTGGCGGCGATGACGTTCAGCGGTGCCCCGAGCAGGGTCAGCATCGTCGAGCTGTGCGACGCGAAGACCATCGGCAGCAGCACCTTCGAGGTCGGCAGCCCCATGCGCATCGACACCACGATCGACATCGGCAGCAGCGCGGCCACCGTGGCGTTGACACTGATGGTCGCGGTGGCCAGCGCGGTCAGCAGCATCAGCAGCACGTAGGCCCGTGTCTGGCTGCCGGCCGCGCGCTGCACCAGGACCTGCCCGGCCCATGCGGTGACGCCGGTCGACTCCAGCCCGGCGGCCACGACGAAGAGCGCGGCGATCAGGATCACGGTGGGATCGCCCAGGCCCGCCAGAACCTGACCGGCACTGAGGATGCCGGTGGCAAAGAGCACCAGCGACACGCAGATGCTGACGATCACCGCCGGCACCTTGTTCCAGATGAACATCGCCAGCGCGCCCACGATTACCGCAAAGACCATTCCTGCGTCAGACAACATGGTTGGCAGCCCTTTGGTTGTTCACAAATTGAACTGACTGAACTGACGCCAGGCATGGGCCCGAGCGGTCTTCGATCCTGCGCGAATGGCTTGCAGGGCCAACCACGCGGCCGGAATTCTAGGGATCACCTGCATTGCGCAAGCATCTATCGGGATATCAAATTTGGGAATCCGGGACAAACCAGAGTGGTCCAATGGGTCGGCGACGCGTAGTCTGGAAGGTGCATTGCCCGGGGAACTTGACCTTGATCAGCCCGGTCGGGTTGCACTTGATGAACCGTGTCGCCAGGACGAGCAAACTCGCGCCGCTTCCTCGGATCGATCGAAGGAGTCTTTGTCGTGTCCTGGTAGTCAACCACCCGCATGGGTAGGACGGCCATGACGGCCATGGGCTGTCACAGCCGATCTTCGCAACTCGAGACAGCACACATGCCCAATACGCCCCGCCAAGCCTACGAGCGGCTGCTAGCCGCCGTGAAGGCACTGCCGCCCACGCCAACCGCCGTCGCCCACCCCTGCGACAAATCGGCACTTTCCGGCGCGGTGCAAGCCGCCCGGATGGGCATCATCGCCCCGATCTTCGTCGGCCCGAAGCAGCGCATCCTGGCGGCGGCCGAAGCCGCGCAACTCGACATCGCGGCCTTCGAGATCGTGAACACCGAGCACAGCCATCAATCGGCCGAGCAGGCGGTCAGGCTGGTGCGCGAAGGCCGCGCCGAGATGCTGATGAAGGGCTCGCTCAGCACCGACGAGCTGCTCGGCGCGGTAGTACAGCGCGACACCGGACTGCGCACCGCGGCCGACACCAACCATGATCGACATTGGCGTGGC
>CALBTN010000436.1 GCA_937967345.1 uncultured Rubrivivax sp.
GGCCTACACGCACAACCGCGTCGAGGGCCGCACCGAATACACGCAGCTGCTGTACCTGCCGGGCAAGGCGCCGTTCGACCTGTGGAACCGCGACAAGCGCGGCGGCGTCAAGCTGTACGTCAAGCGCGTGTTCATCATGGACGACGCCGAGGCGCTGATGCCGGTGTACCTGCGCTTCGTCAAGGGCGTGATCGACTCGGCCGACCTGCCGCTGAACGTCAGCCGCGAGCTGCTGCAGGAAAGCCGCGACGTCAAGGCGATCCGCGAAGGCTCGACCAGGCGTGTGCTGTCGATGCTGGAGTCGCTGGCCGACAGCGAGGACGCGGCCGAACGCGACAAGTACGCGGCCTTCTGGGCCGACTTCGGCGCGGTGCTGAAGGAAGGCATCGGCGAGGACCACGCCAACCAGGAGCGGCTGGCCAAGCTGCTGCGCTTTGCCAGCACGCACGCCGACAGCGGGGTCTCGTTCGCCGACTACGCCAAGCGCATGAAGGAAGGCCAGGAGGCGATCTACTACATCACCGCCGACAACCTGGCCACCGCCAAGAGCAGCCCGCAGCTCGAGATCTTCCGCAAGAAGGGCATCGAGGTGCTGCTGCTGGCCGACCGCGTCGACGAATGGATGCTGTCGCACCTGTACGAGTTCGAAGGCCATGCGCTGCAAAGCGTGGCCAAGGGCGCGTTCGACCTGGGCAAGCTGCAGGACGAGGAAGAGAAGAAGAAGGCCGATGAAGCGGCCGAAGCCTTCAAGCCGGTGCTGCAGAGGCTGAAGACCGCGCTGAAGGACCGCGCCAAGGACGTGCGCGTGACGACAAGGCTGGTGGAGTCGCCGGCCTGCATCGTGGTCGAAGAAGGCGACATGAGCGGCCACCTGGCGCGGCTGCTGAAGCAGGCCGGGCAGGACGCACCGAAGACGCTGCCGACGCTGGAGGTCAACGCGGAGCACGCGCTGGTGAAGAAGCTCGAAGGCTCGGTGCACTTCGACGACCTGGCGCACATCCTGTTCGACCAGGCGCTGCTGGCCGAAGGCGGCCAGCTCGACGACCCGGCCGCGTACGTGCAGCGTGTGAACCGGCTGCTGGCGGCTTGAGGACCTAAAGACGTGCCTGCGCACGTCTCTACGCTGCACGCTGGCGAGGAGCTCCGCGACGAGCGGCCTGACGACCGGGCGCGGCGCTACAGCAGCGCCGCCAGGCTTGGCGTTTCGGCGGCCAGGCGCAGTTGCTCGCGCAGCTGCATCGTCTGCTGGCCCCAGTAGGCGGCGCTGCCGAAGTCGGGGAAGGCGGCCGGGAACGCCGGGTCGGACCAGCGCTGCGCGACCCAGGCGTTGTGGCGGATCATGCGCAGCAGCCGCAGCGGCTCGACCAGCGCGAGTTCGCGGCGGTCGAAGTCCCTGAACGGCGCATAGCCGCGCAGCAGCAGCCGCAACTGCCGCGCCATCGCTTCGGGCTCGCCCGACAGCAGCATCCACAGGTCCTGCGCCGCCGGGCCCATGCAGGCGTCGTCGAGGTCGACCACATGCGCGCCGGCATCGCGCCACAGCAGGTTGCCCGGGTGGCAGTCGCCGTGCAGGCGGATCAGCGTTGGCCGGTGAGCGGCCCAGGCGGCATCGATGCAGGCGATGGCCTGGGCGCAGGCGTCGGCCCAGCCGGGCAGCTGGCCGAAATCGACAAACCCGCCTTCGGCCAGCAGCGCGACCGCCGCGCGGGCGTCGCACGGCGCATCGAGCACATGGCGCTGCGCGAAGCTCTTGCGCGCACCCACCGCGTGCAGCCGGCCGATGAAACCGCCCAGGCGCAGCAGCACCTCGTCGTCTTCGAGCTCCGGCGCGCGCCCCGCGCGGCGCGGCGCGGCGGCGTAGCGGTGCAAGCCGCCGCTGCCGGCGCGCAATGCCAGCGTCGGCGGGCCACCAACGGGCAGCAGGCGCACGTCGTCGCGCGCGGCATCGATGACGAGCGGCGCCACCACCGGCACCTCGGCCGCGGCAAGTTCCAGCGCGAACGCATGCTCCTCGACGATCTGCGCGTCGCTCCAGCGAGCGCGCCGATAGAACTTGGCGACCACGGCCTGACCGTCTTCCAGCATGACCTGGAACACGCGGTTCTCGTAGGAATTGAGCTGCAGGATCCGGCCGTCGCCGCGCAGGCCGATGCACTCCAGCGCATCGAGCACCTGCGTTGGCGTCAGATCGGCATAGCTGGTGCTGGCGGTGCCCATGTGGCGATGCTAAGCGCGCGCCGCGGCGGCCGGCGGCTGCGCCAGCGCCGCAGTCGCCGCCGGTCGGGTCCGTGCGATGGTGGTCGTGCTCGCGGGTACGTCAGCCGGCGCCGTCAGGCGGCGTTTTCGCGGCGTCGCTGCGGGGCGCGCCGTCGGCACCGCGTGCGCTTGGCCGCTCGCTGCCGGTGCCATCGCGCAGGATGCGGCCGATGGCGGGGAACTCACTCTGGCCGTCAGCGCTGGAGTCAGCCGCGAAGAACGAATCCTGGAACAAGCCCGAGTCCTGCCATGGCGCCGGGCGTCGCGCCTGACGTTGGGCTGCCGGCGCCAACGACCGATCGCCGGCCCAGTCGTGCCCCGGTGCGGTCGTGCGCGGCGGTGGTGCGGCGGCGGGGTGTTGCGGCACAAGCAGTTGCAGTTCGGGGATCGACGGCAGGCGGTCCAGCGGGCAGCGCAGATAGCGCACACCGCAGGCACCGAGCACCGCCTGCTTGATCTGCCGCACCTGCGGCGAGCCACTGCGCTCGTTGTCCAGATCGACCGCCGCCAGCACGCGGCCGTTGGCGCTGCATATGGCGAAGGTCACGTCGATCGAGCCGAGCAGTTCGTACCAGTAGCGCACCCGACCCTGATCGGTGGGCTGCGAGAAGCGCACCAGCGGCAGTTTTGCCAGCACGATGTGCTGCGGCAGTGCCTCGCGCAGCTGGCGGTACATGCGTCGTTCGTCGGCACTGAACACCGGGCGCGCGCTCAGCGACTGCGCGTCGGGTAATGCCGCGGTGCGCGGCGGGCGCTTGCTCGACCACCACCACGCGACGATGCCGCCGGCTGTGGCAAGCGCCAGCAGGGCAAGGGTCAACGAAAGCAGTGGCGGCATGGCTTGGCTGTGCCCTGCCGGCGTGCATCGGGCGTGCCGTCGCGAGAGCGTGCCGAAGATGCTAGTGGCGGCGGCTGCGAGCCCCGTACCCGCAATTGCAGGGTTGCCGCCCACCTGGGGGAGGTGCGGCTGCGGCGTGATTACAAGTCGCCGGTGGCGTTGTTGCGGGGCTTGCTCGGCAGGGCGCCTTTGCCGGGTTCAAGCGCGCGGCGCTGCGCTCAGGGTGGCGTGCTTCAGCCGGTAATCGAGGTCGGCTGCGGTGTCTTCGACCAGTGCCTCGACCTTCGAAGCCAGGCTGGCCGGCGCCAACCGGATCCAGGCGCGCGACTCGGGTCCGTCGCGTTCGATACACGCGCCGGCGTTGCGCACGATGCGCATCATGGCGGTGTTCTCGGTCAGCGCGTGCACCAGCAACTGGTCGATGCCGCGGTTGCGCGCATGCAGCGCCGCATGGCCGAAGAGCCGGCCGCCGTAGCCGCGGCCGCGCGATGAATGCGCGACCGAGACGCCGAATTCCGCCGCCGGCGTCGGCTCGTCCAGGCAGGCCAGATGCGCGAGCGCGACGAGGCTGAGCCGGCGGTTGAAGATGCCGAACAGTTCGTCGCGCCCGAAGTCGAGCTGATCGACGTAGCTGGCGATCTGCGCGTCGCTGATCGCATGGCCGAAGCGCAGGTAGCGGTCGCGTTCGCCCAGCCGCAACAGGTGTTCGAGGATGCGGGCGCGGTGTCGGTCCTTCAGCAGGCGAATCGGAACCCAACGCGGGCCTGCGGCTGCCTCATCGCGGCCATCGCGCTTGCGCAGCGGATTCATGGGCAAGCTCCCGAAATAGGTAGAAACCCCGATCCTAGCGGATGAATCTAGAGTTCTTGCCCCACCCGCGGCGGCGGTGCGCGGCGGTGCGCTGGCCTGGCCATCGCCATCGCGTGTATACTGCCCGGCTTTCCCGACGACGGCGGGGTGCAAGCGTGCGAAGGCGACCGAGGTTGCCCTTGTGCGCGATCCGTCTGACCCGAGAGGCCGCCACGACAAGCAGCGGTGCCGAGGGCAGACCCGGGTGCGAACAGCCGTAGCAGGGTGTGCCGCGTGATGTCGGCGTACCGATTCTCCAGAAAGTCCCTCATGAAGACCTTCAGCGCCAAGCCGGCCGAAGTGAAGCACGAGTGGTACGTGATTGACGCCACCGACAAGGTGCTCGGACGTGTTGCCAGCGAAGTGGCACTCCGTTTGCGCGGCAAGCACAAGGCCATCTACACGCCTCACGTCGACACCGGCGACTTCATCGTCATCGTCAACGCCGACAAGATCCGCGTCACCGGCAACAAGGCCAGCGACAAGATGTACTACCGGCACTCGGGTTACCCGGGCGGCATCTACGCGACGTCGTTCAAGGACATGCAGGCGCGCCATCCCGGCCGTGCGATCCAGAAGGCGGTCAAGGGCATGCTGCCCAAGGGGCCGCTCGGCTACGCGATGATCAAGAAGCTCAAGGTCTACGCGGGCGCGACGCATCCGCACAGCGCCCAGCAACCCAAGACGCTCGAAATCTGAGGACACAAGCGATGATCGGTAACTGGAACTACGGCACCGGCCGGCGCAAATCTTCAGTGGCGCGGGTGTTCTTGAAGCGCGGCAACGGGCAGATCACCATCAATGGCAAGGCGATCGACCAATACTTCGGCCGTCTGACCTCGATCCTGATCGCTCGCCAGCCCTTGTTGCTGACCGCCAATGAGGCCACATTCGATATCAAAGTCAACGTCCATGGTGGCGGCGAGTCGGGCCAGGCGGGCGCGGTGCGTCATGGCATCACCCGAGCGCTGATCGACTACGACGCGACGCTGAAGCCCGACCTCAGCCGTGCGGGCTTCGTCACGCGCGATGCGCGCGAGGTCGAGCGCAAGAAGGTCGGCCTGCACGGCGCGCGGCGCCGCAAGCAGTTCAGCAAGCGCTGACCTGGTTCGCAGTTCGGACGACGGTGCGGCCGCACAAAGGCCGTACCGTCTTCGGGTATAGGGTTTTCGTGCGATCATCAGCCATCGACCGACTGTGCGAGAACGTGTCATGACTGCATCCGCCGTAACCGCATCTGCTGCCCTGGACACGATGCCGCCGCCGCTGATTTTCAGCGACAGCGCGGCCGAGAAGGTGCGCGACCTGGTCGCCGAAGAAGGCAATCCCGACCTCAAGCTGCGAGTGTTCGTGCAAGGGGGCGGCTGCTCGGGCTTCCAGTACGGCTTCACCTTCGACGAGGTCGTCAACGAAGACGACACGCAGATGACCAAGAATGGCGTCACGCTGCTGATCGACGCGATGAGCCTGCAGTACCTGGGCGGCGCCGAGATCGACTACAAGGACGACCTGCAAGGTGCGCAGTTCGTCATCCGCAACCCGAATGCCGGCACCACCTGCGGCTGCGGTTCGAGTTTCTCGGGCTGATCGCTGCCGCGACAAGACCAAAAGGGCTGCCGTGGCAGCCCTTTTCGCTGCTGGGCGGATTCAGGCTGCGGGATACAGCGCACCGAGCACACGCGGCCCGCGCGCCCCGGTGACCGCCGGCAGGTTGCCGGGAAGCCGAGCGACGAAGGCCTGCGCCAACCAGGCGAAAGCCAAGGCCTCCACCTGCAGCGGCGGTATGCCTGCCGCTTCAGTGCTGTGCACGCTCGCCGCCAGCAGATGCGCTGCCAGCCGGCGCATCAGCTCGGCATTGAACGCACCGCCGCCGCAGACCAGCAACTTCGCGGTATGCGGCGCCAGAGACTTCAGCGCATCGGTGGCACAGCGTGCGCTGAACTCAACCAGCGTGGCCTGCACATCCACCGCGGCGAGTGCAGCGCCGTAGCGCAGCGCGCGCTCGAGCCAAGCGGGATTGAACAGATCGCGGCCGGTGCTCTTCGGCGGCGGCCGCTGCACGAAGGGCTCGCTGAGCAGGTGTTGCAACAACGGCTCGTCGACCGTGCCACCGGCCGCCCACCGGCCGCCCGCATCGAAGGGCTTGTGCTGGTGTCGCTGGCACCACATGTCGAGCAGCACGTTGCCCGGGCCGCAGTCGAAACCCCGCACCGCGCCATCCGCGGCCAGGCAGGTCAGGTTGGCGATGCCGCCGAGGTTCAGCACCGCGATGTCCTTGCCGTGCTCGGCGAACAGCGCCGCATGCAGCGCCGGCACCAACGGCGCCCCCTGGCCGCCGGCCGCGACGTCGCGGCTGCGCAAGTCGCACACCACGTCGATGTCACACAGCTCGGCCAGCAGCGCACCGTTCATCAGCTGCAGCGAGTAGCCGGTGCCGTCGAACTCCTGCGGCCGATGGCGCACCGTCTGGCCGTGGGCGCCGATCGCGCGCACCTGTGATGCCGCCACGTTGCACTGGCGCAGCAAGCCGCTCACCACGCCGGCATAGGTGCGCATCAGCGCGTTTGCGGCGAGCGCACCGCGGTGCAGCTCATCTTGGCCGGATTCGTTCAGAGCCAGGAGCTCGGCACGCAGCGTATCGTCAAGCGGTGCATGGTGATGCGCCCGCAACCGCATGGCGTCGCGTCCGGTGTGCTGCGGCTCGAACTCAGCGAGTACGCCGTCCACGCCGTCCAGCGAGCTGCCGGACATCAGCCCGATGAACAGGCTCATCCCTGCGTGAAGCCGCTGCGCGCGCGAGCGAGCTGCGGCGGTGTCACTCCAGCGTGGATCGGCCCGCGGCCAAGGTGTGCGCCAGGTCGAGTTGCAGCTGCGCGCTGCGCGACAGCGCGGCAAAGCGCGCGCGCGACGCGCTGTCGACCCTGACCGGATCGGCGGCCTTGGCCAGGCCCAACGGATCGACGTGACGCCCGTTGACCTGGAACTCGAAGTGCAGATGAGGACCGGTGGCCCAGCCCGTGGCGCCCACCGACCCAATGCGTTGCCCTTGCTCGATGGTCTGACCCTTGCGAACGTCGATACGGCTCAAGTGTGCATACAGCGTGCTTCGCTCGCCGCCATGCTGCACCTTGACGACGTTGCCGTAGCCGCTTTGCCAGCCTGCGAACTCGACCTCGCCGTCGGCCACCGAGCGCACCGGCGTGCCGTGCGGCGCGCCGTAGTCGACACCGCGGTGGGCGCGCAAGGTCTGCAGGATCGGGTGGACGCGCATCGCGAAGCCCGACGTGATGCGCGAGAACTCGAGCGGACTGGCGAGGAAGGTGCGGCGGCGGCTTTGGCCATCGAACCCGAAGTAGGCGCCGCGGCCGCTGGCGTCGGTGTACCAAAGCGCATGGTAGGCCTTGCCGCCGTTGACGAACTCGGCCGACAGCACGCGCCCGGTGGGCACGGCCCAGGTCACCGGCTCGCCATCGGCGGTCAAGGCTTCGTAGACCACGCTGAAGGTGTCGCCCTTGTGCAGCTCGCGGTGGAAGTCGATGTCGGCGGCGAAGATCTCGGCCAGTTGCGCTGCGACCGCGTCGGGAATGCGGGCTTCGTCGGTGGCGGCGAACAGCGTGGTGCCGATCGTGCCGCTGGCCAGACGCACTTGGGCCACCAGCGGCGCGACCTCGACCCGGCTGATCCAGCCCTCACCCTGGCGCGACAGGCTCAGGCGGGTGAACTGCGGCTCGCGCTTCACGTTGTCGGGTGCGGCGTAGCGGGCCACCAGCTCGAGCAGCGTGCCATTGCTTGCGGCGCGAGCCTGGACCATCTTGCCGGGCTGCCCGTCCCACAGCCGCTTGGCGCGCGGATCGGTGCGCAGGAACGCGGCCGCTTCAGCGTCGACCACGCCAAGCCGGCGCAGCATCTTGTCGGCGTTGTCGGTGGCGCGGGTCAGGTCGCTGCGCCACAGGTCGAGGTCGTGATCGGCGAGCGCATCGAGTTGATCGCGCATGCCTGGCGTGATGACCGGCTGCGTGATCAGCCGTTGTGGCTGGTCAGCCGGGTCTGGCAGCAACGGCCCGACGCCGAAGGCCGCTGCGGCAAAGCCGCCCAGCAGCGCGACGAAGCCAAGGCTCAAGCGGCGGGAATGGCGCGACGCCCAGTCACGGCCACGCAGCAACACGGTAGGCAAGCGGTCCAGTGACATCGGCAGTCTGTCTTTCGGCGGGACAGAGCCCCAAGCGGTGCTCTGAAGGCAATCACGTCGACGGGCAAGCCCGACATCGCTACGAGCGGACTGCGGCAAACCCTGCAACTAGAATCACCGCCGGCCTGAGAACGCATCCCCCCATGAACAGGGGGGGGTCGAGCGCCGCGCGAGTATAGCAACTCACGCGCTGATCCGAACAACCGTAAGAGGATGTATCAACACGCCATGCCCGGCACCCGCAATTCGATTGAACCCGTTGCCGGCGCAAGCGAGCGGGTGCGTGAAGCCATGGCGATCTCGCTGCGCGGCTGCGACGAGCTGTTGCCGCAGGCCGAATGGTTGAAGAAGCTGCAGCGCTCCGAGGCCACCGGCCAGCCGCTGCGCATCAAGCTGGGTCTGGACCCGACCGCCCCGGACATCCACATCGGC
>CALBTN010000437.1 GCA_937967345.1 uncultured Rubrivivax sp.
GGCTCGCCCATGCGGATGGCACCGCCGGGCATCCACGCCGGGTTGAACTGCAGCCCGTCGGCCGGGAACAGCAGCACCACGGTCGAGCCGAGCAAGAAGCGCCCCATCTCGGCGCCTTGCGCCAGTTCGATCGGCGCGCCGGCTTCGGCCGTGTCGTAGCGCCATTCGCGCACCGATCGCGCGCGCGGCGGGTTGACCACGCCGTGCCACACGGTGGCCATGCTGCCGACGATGGTCGCACCCACCAGCACCAGCACGAACGGGCCCACCGTCTTGCCGGCGCCGTCGAACACGCACACCACGCGCTCGTTGCGCGCGAACAGCCCCGGCACGCCGCGCGCGGTGGTCGGGTTGACCGAGAACAGCGTGCCGGGCACGTGCACCATGCAGCGCAGCCGCCCGGCGCAAGGCATGTGGATGCGGTGGTAGTCCTTCGGGCTGAGGTACAGCGTGGCGAAGTGCCCGTCGGCAAAACTGGCGGCCAGTGCGGCATCGCCGCCGAGCAGCGCGCGCGTGCTGTAGTCGTGCCCCTTGGCCTGGAAGATCATGTCGCCGCGGATGCGGCCGAACTGGCTGATCGCGCCGTCCACCGGGCACACCAGGTCGGCCGCGGCCAGCGGGCGCGCGCCGTCTCGCAGCGCGCGCGTGAAGAAGTCGTTGAAGCTGGCATAGGCGCCGATGTCGGGCTCGGCGGCCTCGGCCATGTTGACCCCGTAGCGGGCCACGAACCAGCGGATCAGCTGCGTGGTGCGCGCGCCGCGCTCGGCACTGGCCACCCGGCCCGCCAGCCGGGTCAGCGCAGCCTTGGGCAGCAGGTATTGCGGCGCAACGGCCAGACGGTGCTTGGACATGCTGAACAACCGGTGCTTCGAGGCGGCGCGCGATTCTATCGGCCGGCATCGGCCGCACCGGGCCTGGCTTAGCATCGAACGCCATCGCAGCCCAGCCCGAAGGAGACCGCCGATGAGTGCCGCCGCCGCCAGCAAGGGCCCGTTGTCGCACCTGCGCGTGCTCGACCTGTCGCGCGTGCTGGCCGGGCCCTTTGCCACGCAGAACCTGGCCGACATGGGCGCCGAGGTGATCAAGGTTGAAAAGCCCGGCGCCGGCGACGACACCCGCGGCTGGGGCCCGCCCTTCGTCAAGGCGCAGCCCGGCGATCGCGGCGATTCGGCCTACTTTCTCTCGGCCAACCGCAACAAGAAGTCGATCACCGTCGACCTGGCCAGCAGCGCCGGTCAGCAACTGATCCGCCGGCTGGCCGAGCAAAGCGACATCGTGGTCGAGAACTACAAGGTCGGCACGCTGGCGCGCTACGGGCTGGACGATGCCAGCCTGCGCGCGGCCAACCCGCGGCTGGTGTACTGCTCGATCACCGGCTTCGGCCAGAGCGGGCCCTATGCGCCGCGGCCGGGTTACGACTTCGTGTTCCAGGGCATGGGCGGGCTGATGAGCATCACCGGCGTGCCCGACGGCGAGGCCGGCGCCGCCCCGATGAAGGTGGGCGTCGCGGTGGCCGACCTGGTGACCGCGCTGTACGCCACCGGCGCGATCCTCGGTGCGATCGAGCAGCGCCACGTCAGCGGCAAGGGCCAGTACATCGACATCGCGCTGCTGGACTGCCTGATCGCGCTGACCTCGTACCAGACGCTGAACTGGTTCGTCTCGGGCGAGGTGCCGCAGCGGTTGGGCAACGGCCACCCGAACATCGTGCCGTACCAGGTGTTCGCCTGCAAAGGCGGCTACATCATCCTGGCGGTGGCCAACGACGGGCAGTTCCGCAGCTTCTGCCAAGCGGTGGACAAGCCCGAATGGGCCGACGACGAACGCTTCACGCTGGGTGCGGCGCGCAGCGTCAACCGCCGCGAGCTGTGCGCGATGGTGGCCGAGCTGATGCTGGCGCGAACCATGCACGAATGGGTCGAGCTGCTCGAGGCCAACAACGTGCCGTGCGGGCCGATCAACAACATCGACCAGGTCTTCGACGACCCGCAGGTGCGCCACCGCGGCGTGCGCACGAGCATGCCGCACGCCAGCGGCCCGATCTCGCTGCTGGCCAACCCGATGCGCTTTGCCGACACCCCGGTGCGCTACGAGCTGCCGCCGCCGCTGCTGGGCCAGCACACCGACGAGGTGCTGCACCAGCGGCTGGGCCTGAGCGCGGACGAGGTGGCCGCGCTGCGGGCGCAGCGCGTCGTCTGATCGCGCTTCGCTCAGGCGTTGAACGCGAGCCTCAAGCCCGGTGTCGGCCAGCCGTCGATCGCGATCAGGCGGCCGCTGCCCGACAAGGTGACGAACACGGTGCGCAGGTCGCGCCCGCCGAAGCACAGGTTGGTGACGTAGCGCTCGGGCAGCCCGACGTGGTGCGCGCGGCGCGCATCCGGCGTGATCACGGTGATGCCGCCGTGCAGCAGCGTGGCTACGTGCAGGTTGCCCAGCGCGTCGACCGCCATCGAATCGAAGCGCTGGTAGTGCCCGCCGGGCGATGCCGCCAGCAGCCGCGCGCCCTGCGGCGACGGCCATGGCAGGCGCCGCACCTGCCCCGGCGCGTCCAGTTCGAAGGCCCACAGCCGCGCGCCCGCGGTCTCGGCGTAGTACAGCGCGCGGCCATCGGGCGACAGCGCCACGCCGTTGGGCGTGAGCACCGGGTGCGCGACGACATGCGGCTCGGCGCCGCCGGGCGGCGCGTAGAACACGCCGCCATGGTCCATGTCGAGCGCGCGCGACTTGCCCAGATCGGTGAAGTAGCAGCCGCCAGCGGCATCGAACACGATGTCGTTCGGCCCGCGCAGCGCGATGCCGCCGACGCGGTCGAACACGCGCTCGAAGCGGCCGCTGGCCAGATCGACGCGCTCGATGCGCCCGCCGTCGTAGTCGCGAGCCTGGCCGCTGGGGCGCAGGCAACCGTCGGGGGCGGTGGTGAACTCGAAGCCGCCGTTGTTGCACACGTACACCGCGCCATCGGGGCCGATCGCCGCGCCGTTGGGCCCGCCGCCGAGCTGTGCGACCACCTGCACCCGCCCGTCGGGGGTGACCCGGCTGAGCGTGCCGCGCGCGATCTCCACCAGCAGCACCGAGCCGTCGTCCAGCGCCACCGGACCTTCGGGAAACTGCAGGCCGCTGGCCACCTCGCGCATCTTCATGGGCTCCCCTTCGCTCGTGTTCGCATTCTCGACCGTGCGCATTCTGACAAGTACCCGCACCGCAAGGTTCAATGCGGACGCACGCGGTCGTCGCCGGGCCGATGCTGCCAGTAGCGCGCGGCGGCCTCGCGTTCGCAGTACGCGGCACCCGAGGCCTGCCAGATCCAGGCGCCGCAGCGATCACTGCGTAGCAGCTCCACGCCCAGCGCTTGGTAGCGCGCCAGCGTCTCGTCGGCCGGGTGGCCGAAGCGGTTGCGGTAGCCGGCCTGCACCACCGCGGTGCCCGGCGCCACGGCCGCGATGAAGCCATCGCTGGACGAGCCGCGGCTGCCGTGGTGCGGCACCAGCAGCACCTGGCTGCGCAGGCCGCGGCCATAGCGTGCCACCAGCGCCGCCTCTTGCGCGCGGCCGATGTCGCCGGTGAGCAGCACGCTGCGCCCCTGCCCGAGCGGCCCGGCCTGCACCCGCAGCACGCAGCTCAGCGCGTTGCCGCTGACGCCGAGCCGGTGCTCCTGCGACTGCGGGTGCAGCAGCTCGAAGCGCACGCCGTCCCAGTCCCAGCGCTGGCCGGCGGCGCAGCGCCGGTGCGGCACGCCGCTGGCCAGCAGCGGATCGCCGTCGCGCAGCGAGCTCGACATCGCGCTCACCGGCAGCCGCGCCAGCAACGAGGCCGCGCCGCCGGCGTGATCGCTGTCGCCGTGGCTGAGCACCAGCAGGTCGATGCGCTTGTCGCCGCGAGCGCGCAGCAGCGGCAGCAGCACGCGCTCGGCGGCGTCGCTGTCGCCGGGATGGCGCGGGCCGGCGTCGTAGACCAGCAGGTGGTTTTGCGTGCGCAGCAGCACCGCGCTGCCCTGGCCGACATCGGCGGCGATCAGGTCGAACTCGCCCGGGCCCGGCCGCGGCACCGGCGGCAGCAGCAACGGCAACAGCAGCGGCACGCCGAGCCAGCGCAGCCGCCATGGCAGCCGCGGCCGTGTACACGCCCAGCGGCAGCGACTCGAGCCAGCGCAGAGCGTGCATCAGCCCCTGCACCAAGGCGCCGGCCCACGGCCACAGCAGCGGCAGCACGATGCCGGCCAAGGTCAATGGCACGACGACCAGCGTGACCAGCGGTATCGCCACCAGGTTGGCGGCGAAGCCGACCAAAGACACCTGCTGGAAGAACAGCAGGCTCAGTGGCGCGAGGCCGACGCTGGCCACGACCTGGGTGCGCAGCCCGGCGCGCAGCCGTTCGCGCCAGCCGCTGCGGCGGCGCGCGCCAACGCCGGGCTCGACCACCATCAGCAGCGCCACCGCGACGAACGACAGCCAGAAGCCCGGTTGCAGCAGCGCCCACGGATCGGCCAGCGTCACCACCACCGCCGCGGCCAACAGCACCAGCACCGCCGGCCAGCGCCGGGCGCCGCTGCGCAGCAGCGCCACCGTCACCAGCATCCACACCGTGCGCTGCGCCGGCACGCCCCAGCCGGCGATCAGTGCGTAGCCGGCGGCGGCCAGCACGCCACCCCAGCGCGCTGCCGACGGCGCCGGCAGCGCCAGCATCAGCCGCGGGCTGCGCCGCCACAGCAGGCCGATCAGCGCGGCCGCCGCCCAGGCGAACATGGTGACGTGCAAGCCGCTGATGCTCATCAGGTGCGCCACACCGGTATCGCGAAACAGCTCCCAGTCGTCGCGCGCGATGGCCGCCTGGTCGCCCACCGCGAGCGCGGCCAGCACCCCGGCGGCGCCCGGGTCGCTCACGCGCAGCAAGATCGCATCGCGCAGCGCCTGACGCGCGCGCTCCAGCATGTGCCCGGCGTGGTCGTCGAGCAGCCGGTTGACGCTGCCCGCGCCAGTGCGCACGCTGCCGCTGGCGCCGATGCGTTGCTCGAACAGCCACAGCTCGAGATCGAAGCCATGCGGGTTGAGCGCACCGTGTGGCTGGCGCAGCCGCACGTTCAGCGTCCAGCGTTGGCCGGCGCGCAGCGGCGGCGGCGCGCTCACCGCCAGCGCGTCGCCATCGATGCCGGCGTACCAGCCGAGCGCGACCCGTTGCGGCAGCCGCACCGGCTGCAGCCCCGTGGCCGTACTCAGCTCGGCGGCCTCGACCCGCAGCACGAAGCGCGTGCCCTGCGCGCTGGGCTGCGGCATGCGCTCGACCACGCCGCGCAGTTGCAGGTCCTGCCCTGCGAGCGCGGCTGGCAGCACGTCGGCCAGGCGCTGCAGCGCGCGCACGCCGGTGCCGGCAAAGCCCAGGCAGCCCAGCGCCAGCAGGCCGCAGGCCACGCGCAGGCGCCACGGCGTGCACGCGAGCGCCGCAACACCGAGCAACGCCAGCGCCAGCGCGGCCAGCGCCGCGTAGTGCGCCAGCGGCCACAGCGCGGCCTGTTGCAGCTGCGCGCCGATGCCGGCCAGCCAGGCCAGCGCCGCGGCGCCCCACAGCGCCGCGCCGCCGCG
The DNA here is from genome assembly GCA_937967345.1 of uncultured Rubrivivax sp. Lineage (GTDB taxonomy): Bacteria > Pseudomonadota > Gammaproteobacteria > Burkholderiales > Burkholderiaceae_C > Rubrivivax. The sequence goes on from CALBTN010000437.1 coordinate 5,577, forward strand.
CGGCGGGCCTGTCGACGCCGGCGTGCAGCGGCCCGGGCTCATCAGCGCCAGTGTAGGATGCCCGTCCGCCGCAACCCGATCCGCGCCATGTCCATCCAAGCCCGCCTCGATGCCCTGGGCATCACGCTGCCACCGCTGGCCGTGCCGGCCGCCGCCTACGTGCCCTTCGTGCGCAGCGGCGATCTGGTGTTTATCTCCGGCCACATCGCGCGCAAGGCAAACCCTGGGTCGGCCAGCCCGGGCTGACGATGGCCACCGACGAAGGCAAGGCCGCGGCGCGCGCGATCGCGGTCGATCTGCTGGGCACGCTGCACGCCGGCGCGCAAGGACTGGACAACGTGGCGCGCATCGTCAAGGTGCTCAGCCTGGTCAACAGCGCACCGACCTACACCGAGCACCACCTGGTGACCAACGGCTGCTCGGAGCTGCTGGGCGACATCTTCGGCCCGGTCGTCGGCGCGCACGCGCGCAGCGCCTTCGGCGTCGCACAGCTGCCGTTCGGCGCTTGCGTCGAGATCGAGCTGATCGCCCAGCTGAAGTGAGCGCCGCGCCAAGGCGCACCACGGCGCTGGCCGTCGCCGCCGGGCTCAGCCTGGTGGCGGTGGGCGTGGCGCTGTGGACGCAGTACGCGCTGGACATGCAGCCTTGCGCCTGGTGCGTGCTGCAGCGGCTGATTTTCGTGGCGATCGCGCTGGCCGCGCTGCCGGGGCTGGTGAGGCGGCGCGGCTTCGTGCAGTGGCTGTCGGCACTGCTGATCCTGGCGCTGGGCGTGGCCGGCGTGGCCAGCGCGCTGTGGCAGCACTACGTCGCCGCGGCCACCAGCTCGTGCAACCTGACGCTGGCCGACCGCATCGTCAGCGGGCTGAAGCTGGACGCCTGGCTGCCCGACATCTTCCAGCCGCGCGCCAGCTGCGCCGACGCGGCGGTGCGGCTGTGGGGGTTGAGCTACGAGTTCTGGAGTCTGGCGCTGTTCATGCTGCTCAGCGTGATGGCGCTGCGCTTGCTGCTGCGCCGGCCGCGTTAGCGCCGCAGCGCACACGCCACCGTCAGCCGAGCTGCGCGCGCGGCAACGGCTCGCGGCCGAGGACGAGGTCCGCCGCCTTCTCCGCGATCATGATGGTCGGCGCGTTGGTGTTGCCCGACACCACCCGCGGCATCACCGACGCGTCCACCACCCGCAAGCGCTCGACGCCGTGCACCCGCAGCCGGGCATCGACCACCGCATCGGGGCCGTGGCCCATCGCGCAGCTTCCGGCAGCATGGTGGTCCATCGTCAAGGTTTGCCGGATGTGCGCATCCAGCGCCGCGTCGTCGTCCATGTCCGGCACCGGCAGATCCGCCGCGACGCCGAACTCGGCAAAGGCCGGCTGGCGGTAGATCTCCACCGCGATGCGCAGCGCCGCGCGCAGCCGCGCGACATCGCTGGCCTCGGCCAGGTAGTTGGCATCGATGATCGGCGGCGCCAGCGGGTCGGCCGATGCCAGGCGGACCTCGCCGCGGCTGTGCGGCACGCACAGCTCCATGCGGTTGACCATGCCGTGCTCGGGCAGCGGCTCGGCCGTCAGCGGGTGCAGCCGGATCGGCACGAACTGGCACTTGATGTCCGGCACCGGTTGCTCGGGCACCGAGCGCAGCATGCCGACCGCCTCGATCGAGCATTCGGCCATGAAGCCGCGCCGACGCACCATGCCGTCCAGCATGGCTTGGGCCGCCGGCCACGGCTTCAACAGCCTGGCATGCGAAATCGGCGCCTGGCAGGTGGCATGAGCGGTGACGCTGGCGTGGTCGTGCAGATTGCGCCCGACGCCCGGCAGATGAGCCAGCGGCTCGATGCCCAGCGCGCGCAGCCGCTCGCCGTCGCCGATGCCCGACAGCAGCAGCAACTGCGGCGACTGGAACGCCCCGGCCGACACGATCACCTCGCCCGCGTGCAGCCGCATCGCCGCCTTGCCGCGCCGAAGCTCGACGCCGGTGGCGCGGCCATGTTCCAGCACGATGCGCGTGACCTGGGCGCCGGTCATCACCTGCAGGTTCTGGCGCGCTCGCGCCGGGTGCAGGTAGGCCGTGGCCGTGCTGCAGCGCCGCCCGCGGTGGATGGTCGATTCGGCCGGGCCGAAGCCCTCGCGCCGCGCGCCATTGATGTCCGGGTTGTAGCGATAGCCCGCCTCGATCGCCGCACTGATGAAGGCGCGGGCCAGCGGGTGGCCGACCCTGGCGCGCTGCACCTGCAGCGGGCCGCCGCTGCCGTGGTAGGTATCGCCACCGTCGGCGTGGTTCTCGGCGCGCTTGAAGTACGGCAGCACCTCGCGGTAGCTCCAGCCGGCGTTGCCCAGGGCGGCCCAGCCGTCGTAGTCGGCCGCCGCGCCGCGGCAGTACAGCATGCCGTTGGTCGAACTCGACCCGCCAAGCACCTTGCCGCGCAGGTCGCGCAGCACGCGGCCGTCGACGTGCGCCTGCGGCGCGGTCGGATACACCCAGCAGAACTTGCCGGGGCGGTACATCGCCGAGAACAGGCCCGGCAAGCGGATCAGCAGGCTGCGGTCGGCGGGGCCGGCCTCGACCAGCAGCACGCGCAGCCCGGTGCCGTCGCTGAGCCGGTTGGCGAGCACGCAGCCGGCCGAGCCGGCGCCGACGATGATGAGGTCGAAGATCCGATCGGGCCGCGGCACGCGGGCGATTGTGCGGCAGCCGCTGGCGCTGCGGGCCGCGCGCAGGGTCGAGACACAGGGCCCAGAATCCGCGGGCCGCGATGCGCGGCACGCCCACCGGAGTCCGCCGATGAACCTGCCCCTGCCCGATGCCGCGCTCGATCAACTGTTCCGCGACGCGCGCACCTACAACCAGTTCGCGGCGCGCGAGGTCGACGACGCCACGCTGCGCGCGCTGTACGAGCTGTACCGCTGGGGCCCGACCGCGATGAATGCGCAGCCCGGGCGCGTCGTCTTCGTGCGCAGCGCCGAGGCCAAGGCGCGGCTCAAGCCGGCGCTGGCGCCGGGCAACGTCGACAAGACGATGGCCGCGCCGCTGACGGCGATCGTCGCCTACGACCCCGCCTTCCACGAGCACCTGGCCGCGCAGTACCCGGCCAACCCGGCGGCCGGCGCGATGTTCGCCGGCAACGCCGCGCTCGCGCTCGACACCGCCACGCGCAACGGCACGCTGCAAGGCGCCTACCTGATCCTCGCGGCGCGTGCGCTCGGCCTGGACACCGGCCCGATGAGCGGCTTCAACGCCGCGCTGCTGAACGACGCCTTCTTCCCCGACGGGCGCTGGCGTGCGAACTTCCTCGTCAACCTCGGCTGGGGCGATCCGGCCGGCGTGCGCCCGCGCGGGCCGCGCCTGGAGTTCGACGAGGCCGTGCGCATCGAGTAAACCCCGCTGCACCGGCCGGCGGCGCGATGCGGCCAAGCCCGGCGCCCGCACTGCCACGGATCAGGTGCGGGTCAGGTGCGGATCAGGTGCGGATCAGCGCCAGATGCTCGGTGCCACTTTCGGGCAGCCACACCTCGCCCGGCCGGCCAAGGATCTGGCGCACGTTCGCGCCAGCGCGCGGATGAACCCAGGCATCGAAGCGCTCGCTCGCCGGGTCGAAGCGCAGCGTCGCGTTGGCGCCGAAGTCGCTGAGCCAGACCTGGTCGCGCTCGTCGACATACACGGCGTAGCAGCGCGGGTTTGCGCCCGGCAGCTTCCACGTGCGCCACGAGTTCGCCTTCGGGTCGTGCACCGAGACCTGTCCAGAATTCCATTCGCTGACCCAGATGCGCCCGCCTGAATCGCTCCAGACGCGGCGCGCGCCCTGCCCGGCGGTCGGCGGCTGGACCACGCGCGAAGCGCCGCTGGCCAGGTCGATCTGCGCGATGAAGCTGCCGGCGAGCGAGCAGTACCACACCGCGCCCGCGGGCGTGGCACAGATGCCGTAGGGGCCGCGACCTTTCGGCGCGTCCCAGACTTCGACCTTGCCGCTGGCCGGCGTGACGCGGCCGATCACGCCGCTCTGGCCGGTGAACCACAGCCTGCCGTCGCCGCCGAAAGCACAGGTGTTCAGGTTGGCGTAGGGCGTGCCGTCGGGCAGCTTGTACAGCCGCAGCTCGCGCGATGGCCAGTCCACGCGCACGATGGCCTGCTGCCCGCCGTCGGTGAGCCACGCCGCGCGGTCCGGCCCCTGGATCACGCCGTGCGGCGCGCTGCCCGCGCCGAGAGCCACCAGTTCGACGCCGGCGGTCGACGGGTCGAACCAGCCGAGATGGCCGCTGCGCTGGGCACTGAACCACACGCCGCCGTCGGGCGCGGGGGCGACGTCGTGGATGCCGGTGCGTTGCCGCGTGGTCAGCGGCCAAGCCTGCAGTTGCGGCGACGGCGGCGATGACTGCAACGGCTGCGCGCGCGCCACGACCGCGCTCGTGGCCAACGCGGCAGCGGCCGTTTGCAGCCAGTCACGCCGCGACAGGGTTGCCGGCAAGGGCCTCATGTCGGCATCGTGCGCACGCATGACCGTGCGGTCAAGCACTCGGTCCGAGCAAACGGCCCGCACCCGCGCGCCGCCGCAGCCGCGCGTGCGCGCATCAGGCCTGGTCGATCGACCAGGCCTGCAGCAGCGTGTCGGCGCGCTGGCGGACGCGCTTGACCTTGCCCGCGGCGTCGAAGTGCCAGATGTGCAGCTCGTCGATCTCGGGCACCTTGCGGCCGCTGGCGCGGGCGGTGTACTCCAGCCTGACCAGGTCGACGACGGTCGAGTCGTCGTCGAAGAACTCGCCGCCGAAGATCTTGTTGACCTCGAAGCGCGTGATCACGACGCCGGCGAACAACGCCTCGAAGAAGCCGGCGAAACTGATCGCGCCCGCGCAGCGGCTGCAGCCAGGGGATCGGGTTCGGCACGGTCGCGTACTCCCATTGCACGCCGTCGGCCAGCCGCTCCAGGATCGCGGGCACATCGCCGCGTCCAAAGCGGCGCATCGTGCCGGCCGACGACCGGCTCGACCCGGCCACGCTGCTGCGGCTGCTGTGGGCAACGTCGGCCGACACCGTGGATGCCGCCACGCTGGCAAGCAGCCGGCATCGGCTTGTGCGCGCGATCGCTGACAACGAAACCCGGCTCGTCACCGCGGCCCCGGCCAGCGACGGCTTGCACCTCGCGCCGGCCGGTTCGCTGCACGCGCCGGTGGCCGGCCGCGACGGTGCGCTGATCTGCCTGCACGGTGCAGCACCTGAGCTTGCCGACCTGCGCTGCTGCGCCGGCGAGCCGACGCACGCGGCCGCCAGGCAGCGCCGCGATCACCGGTGGCAGCAGCGCGGGGATGTCCTCAGCGCGCGCCCACGCCGCCATCGACCCCAAAGAACGCCGGCGCACGGCGCGCGGCGATGGCTTCGTTGCGCGCGCGAAAACCCTCGTCGAAGGCCTCGGGCTGCGGAATGATCCAGTACTGACCGCGATCGATGGCATCGAACACCCGCAACGCGAACTCGTCAGGCTCGATGCCGTTCGCCTCGATCAGCTCGACCATGTGGCCGACGAACTGCGTGGCCGCCGGCGGCGGTGGGTCGCGGAAGATGTCCGACTTCACCGGCCCGGGTGCCAGCAGCGATACCGCCACCGGGCTGCGCAGCATCTGCAGCTCGCCGGCCAGCGCCTCGGTCAGCGCGACGACCGCGAACTTGGTGGCCGAGTACGGCGCCATCAGCGGCGACGGCAGGAAGCCGCCAACCGACGAGGTATTGACGATGCGCGCCGGCCGCCCGGCTGCAACCAGGCGCGGCACGAACGCGCGCAGGCCGTTGACCACGCCGCCGACGTTCACCGCCAGCAGTTGCTGCCATCGGTCGGCCGGGATCTCCCAGCTGAAGCCGGTCGCCATCAGCCCGGCGTTGTTGAACAGCAGGTCCACCTGGCCGTGCGTGGCATAGACGCGCGCGGCCAGCGCCTCGAGCGCCGCAGGGTCGGCGACGTCGGTCGGCAGCGCCAGCGCGGCGCTGCCGATGGCGGCGGCGACCTCGGCCAGGCGCTGCGCGTCGCGGTCGGCCAGCACGACCTGCATGCCGCGGCGCGCCGCTTCGCGTGCGAGTCCGGCGCCGATGCCGCTGGCGGCGCCGGTGATGACGGCCACGCGCAGGCTTTCGTTCTTGGCGGCGGCGTGCACTGGACTGCCCTGCGCGCGGCGCGCGGCGGGATTCGCGCTTGGGAGCGGCCCGGCGCTCATGCCACCAGCTCCAGCTCGTGCAGGCGCGGCTGCGAGGTGTGCTCGGCGAAGGCGTCGTAGCTCCACGGCCAGCTCGACGGCACGCCATCGGCATCGAGATACCAGCTGGCGCAGCCGGTGGCGAAGATCGTCTTCTTCGCCGCCACGATGCGGCGCTGATCGTAGTCGGCCATGGTCGAGGCGCTGACGCTGATCTCGCGGCAGCGGCCGGACTCGAGCACACCGATCAACTGCTCGATGTAGCCCCACTGGCGCTCGGCGATGTCGATCAGCGAGAAGTTGCCCACCGGTCCGGTCGGCCCGTTGATCATGAACAGGTTCGGGAAACCCGGCATGGTGATGCCCAGGTACGAGCTCGCGTGGCGCGCCCAGAAGGTGTCGAGGTCGGCGCCGTTGCGGCCGCGCACGACCATCGGGCGCATGTACATGTGCGCCTTGAAGCCGGTGGCCAGCGCCAGCACGTCGAGCGGGTGCAGCGTGCCGTCCTTCATGCGCACGCCGTCGGCTTCGATGCGTTCGATGCCGCCGACCACCACCTCGACATCGGGCCGCTGCACCACCGCGTAGTAGTCGGGCGAGTAGATCAGCCGCTTGCACGCGGCGCGGTAGTCGGGGCGCAGCTTGTCGCGCAGCACCGGGTCCTTGACGTTGCGGTCGAGGTTGTCGCGCACGATCGCCTCGATCTCGTGCATCGGCGCCGATTCGTGGTCGGTGACCGCCTCGGTGAAGCGGCGCACCATGCGCGTGTACCACTCGCCGTAGCGGATCTCGTCGATCAGCTTCGGGTCGCCGCGAAACGCCTCGCGCTGCGCGTCGGTGTAGGGGTCGTTGGGCATCGGCATGATCCATTGCGGCGAGCGCTGGATGTGCACCACGCGCGCCGCGCGCCCGGCCAGCGCCGACACCAGCTGCACGCCAGTGGAGCCGTTGCCGATGATGCCGATGCGCTTGCCGTCCAGCGGCACCGCATGGTCCCAGCGCGCGGTGTGGAACTTGGCGCCGCCAAAGCGGTCCAGCCCGTCGATCTGCGGCAGGTTCGGATGGTGCAGCACTCCGGTGGCGGCGATCACCACGTCGGCCTCGTCCTTCAGGCCGTGCACCGTCTCGATCTGCCAGCGCCCGCGCTGCCACGCGCAGCGGGCCACCTCCTGGTTGAAGCGGATCACCGCTTCGATCCGATGGCGGCGCACCACGTCTTCGAAGTAGCGCTGGATCTCGGGGCCGGGCGCGAGGAAGCTGCTCCACTCGGGGTTGGGCGCGAACGAGTAGGTGTAGGCGTGGGCCGGAACGTCGCAGTTCAGCCCGGGGTAGGTGTTCTCGCGCCAGGTGCCGCCGATGCGCTCGGCCTTCTCGTAGACGACCACGTCGTGGCACCCCGCCTCGAGCAGCCGGATCGCCGCGAGGATGCCGGCCATGCCGGCACCGATGACCACGATACGAAGCTTCCGGCGGGGGTCGATCGAAACGCTCATGAGTGCTCCTGATCACGGCTCAACGGCGCGCACCGGGCGGCGCCGCCGCATCGTGTCCGAATGGTTTGACGAGGTTGAAGGGGTTGCCGCAGCGGCCAGCGGCAAGCTCACGCCTGCGGCGCGGCGGCTGGGCCTGGCGCGGCGCCGCTGCGGCCTCGATTGTCGGAATCGCGGCCGCAGCGCTCATCGTCCCCGAAGACTAAAACCGCCAGGCGGCGCGCCTGCGCAGGCGGCGCGCGCCTATGATGGCTGCCCCGTCGCGACCGTTGCCCCCTTGGCCCCCGCCCCTACCGAGCCTGCGGCCGACCTGCCCGCGCTGCACGAGTTCAGCCGGCTGGTCGAGTCGATCTACCAAGGCCCGCTCGAGTCGCCGCCCTGGAAGAGCTTTCTCGACGCGCTGCGCACCCGGCTCGCGGCGCTGTTCACGACGCTGGTGCTGCGCCCGGCCTCGCCCGAGCGGCCGAGCGTGATCGTCAATGTCGGACCCGCCCGCGCCGAGGGCGTCGACCAGTACAACTCGCGCTTCTTCGAGCTCGATCCCTTCGTCGGACTGGCGCTCGACCAGGTGGCTGCGGCCACCGACATCGCCGGCGAGCGCTCCTGGATCGACAGCGCCTTCTATCGCGAGTACCTGCGCCCGCTGGACATCCTGCACGTGCTCGGCGCCAACCTGAGCCCGTTGCCGGGCGGCGCCGGGTGCGGGTTGCGCATCCTGCGATCGCACGCCCAGCCGCCGTTCGCCGAGCCGGACAAGGCGCTGTGCCGCAGCGTGCTGCCGCACCTGCGCCAGGCGGTGCGGCTGTGGTCGCACATCGAGCACATCGACATGGAACGCCGGCTGTACGCCGGTGCGGTCGAGCGCATGCAGGTCGGCACGGTGACGCTCGACGAAGCCGGCGCGATCCTGTCGATCAACGCCGAGGCGCAGGCGATCCTCGACCAGCACGACGGCATCCGGCTCGCCGCCGGCGCGCTGAAGGCCGACTACGCCGAAGAACAGGCGCGGCTCGGGCGAGTCACCGCCGCGGCGCTGTCGGGCACGGCGCCGAAGGGGCCGAAGGGGCCGAAGGGGCCGAAGCTGGCCGAGGCGATCGCGATCACGCGCCCGTCCGGGCGCAACAAGCTCAGCGTGCTGGTGCGCACGGTCCACGCCGGCGACTGGTCGGACGCCTGGCGCCGGCCCAAGGTGGCGGTCTTCCTGCGCGACCCCGAGCGCAGGACGCAGCGCTCGGGCGACATGATCCGGCACCTGTTCGGCCTGACCCGCGCCGAGGCATCGCTGGTGCTGCAGCTGGCCAACGGGCTGACGCTGGACGAAGCCTGCGAACAGCTCGGCATCCGCCGCAACACCGCGCGCGCCCAGTTGCGTGCGGCCTTCTCCAAGATGGGCGTGACGCGGCAGTCCGAGCTGATCCGGCTGGTGCTGATGAGCGTGGTGCAGCTCGGCTGAAGCTCAGCGCGGCGGCTGAGCGGCAGCCGCTGCGGCCGGCGCGCGGCCTGCAGCAGCTTTTGGCCCAGTCAAGCGCGGGCCGCGGTATCGAAGGCCTGCCGCAGCTGCCGCGCGGCGAAGTCCAGCGCGTCGCGTGCGGCATCCAGTTGCCCGAGCAGGCTCGCGAAACCGTGGAACACGCCGGGCCAGCGCCGCAGCGTCACCGGCACGCCGGCGCGCGCCAGCGCCAGCGCGTAGGCCTCGCCTTCGTCGCGCAGCGGGTCGGCCTGCGCGGTGATCACGGTGGCCGGCGCCAGGCCGCTCAGCTGCGGCGCGGCCAGCGCCGACGCGCGCGGATCGCTCGCGGCCCGGGTCTCGGGCAGGTAGTGGCGCCAGAACCAGCGCATCATCGCCGCGCTCAGCACCGGCGCGTGCTCCATCTCGCGCATCGACGGCGTGTCGCAATCGGGCGCGATCACCGGGTACAGCAGCAACTGGTGGCGAACCGGCAGCCCGCGCGATCGCTGCGCGCACAGTGCGGCGAGGTGGGCGCCGGCGCTGTCGCCGGCCAGCGCGATGCGCGACGCATCGGCGCCGATGCCGCCGGCATGTGCATGCAGCCAGCGCAGCGCGGCCACGGCGTCGTCGACGCCGGCCGGAAACCGATGCTCGGGCGCGAGCCGATATTCCACCGACGCCACCAGTGTCGACGCTCTGGCCGCAACGCGCCGGCAGATGTTGTCGTGCGTGTCGATGCCGCAGCTGACGAAGCCGCCGCCGTGGAAGAACACCGTCAGCGGCCAATCGCCCACGCCCTGCGGCCGGTACAGCCGCATCGCCAAGCGCCCGGCCGCGCCGTCGAGCGTTCCGTCCTCGATGCTGGCGAGCGCGTCGTCCAGCGCCGGCAGCGGCGGCATCGCCGCGAGCATCGCGCGGTAGTCGGCCACCGACAGCGTCGAGAAGTCGACAGCGGGCATCGCAGCGAGGCGGTCGGCGATCGCCTGGGCTTGTGGGTCGAGCGGCATGGCAAGGATCTTCCGGCTTCGGTCATGGAGCGCGCGCCGACGGCCATTGCATCGCCTCCAGCGCCGCCGGCAGTGTGCGCGCACACGCCAGCGCCGGTCATCGTCCGCCAGGGTTATGCGCTGCCCGATCGCCGCAGCTCGGGCCGTTGTGCGCGGCATGCCAGCCAGGCGTACCGAGCCGCACCGATATCCTCGGGCCGAATCGGCCGAGCAACCCCGGCACGCTGCGCGCCGATCCGCCACCCGCAACCCGCAACCCGCAACCCGCAACCCAACCCTGAATCGAGGCCATCGCATGAGCCAGATCACCATCTATCACAACCCCGCCTGCGGCACCTCGCGCAAGGTGCTGGGCCTGATCCGCGCCAGCGGCGAGCAACCCGCCGTCATCGAGTACCTGAAGACACCGCTTGACCGGCCAACGCTGAGCGCACTGATCGCCGCGATGGGCGTGCCGGTGCGTGCCGTGCTGCGCGACAAGGGCACGCCCTATGCCGAACTCGGGCTCGATGATCCGAAATGGAGCGACGCGCAGTTGATCGATTTCATGCTCCAGCACCCGATCCTGATCAACCGGCCCATCGTCGCCACGCCACTGGGCACGCGGCTGTGCCGGCCTGCGGAAACGGTGCTGGACATCCTGCCGCAGCGCGGTGCGGTGCCAGGCTGACGGCGAACCCGGCGCCGACCCCCAACGGCCACCGCGGGCGGCCACGGTTTGCGCTGGCGTCGATGCCGCGCATCCACTTCATGCAGCAGCGCTTCACGCCGAGCGAGCCGGCGACGGCACAAGCTCGGCACGACGAGCGGCTGTGGCGTGGGTTCGCGCAGCCGAACCACGACACCAGGCGGCCCGGCGACCGCACGATCCTGCGCTTTCGCGGCCTGCCGGACCAGCGGCGCCCTACGCTTGGCTTCGCGACTCGGGGCGAACCAGCGGCTGCGGCGCCGCCGGGCGGCGCAGGTTGGCCAGGTTGCCGGCCAAGATCAGGGTCGTGCCCGCGATGGTGAGCAGGTCGAGCCGCTCGGCGTAGATCGCCCAGCCGGCGAGCGCGGTCAGCGGCACGCGCAGGAAGTCGATCGGCACCACCACCGTCGCCTCGGCGTGGTGCATCGCCTGCGCCATGCAGTAGTGCGAGAAGGTGCCGCAAAACGCCACCAGCAGCACCCAGCCCGCCACACCCGCGCCGGGCGTGCGCCAGGTCAGCGCCGCCGGCACGACGCCGAGCACCGACTGCACGACCAGCATCCAGAACATGATCACGGTGGCGTTGTCGGTGCGGGTGAGCGACTTGGTCATCGTCACCGCGACCGCGAACGCGACCGCGGCGGCCAGCGCAATCAGCTGGCCGGCGCTCAGCCCCGACGCCGCCGGGCGCACGATCAGGCCGACGCCAATCAGCCCGAGCGCGATCGCGACCACCTTGGCGCGGTCGATGCGCTCGCCGAGGAAGGTCGCGGCGATCGCCGCGGTCCAGATCGGCATCGTGAACTCGATCGCCACCACCTGCGCCAGCGGAATCATGCCGAGCGCGAAGAACCAGCCGGCCTGGCCGAAGTAGTGCACCGTGTTGCGCGCCACGTGCTGGCGCAGCCGCGAGCTGCGCATCGCGCGCCAGCCGCCCGCGGCGCGAACCAGCGGGTACAGCAGGCCCAGCCCGATCAACGAACGCAGCTCCATCACCTGCCACACCGACAGCGTGCGCGTCGCTTCGCGGCCGGCGACCGCGATCACGGTCATCAGCGTCAGCCAGCCCGCCATCCAGGGCAGCGCGCGGCGCAGGTTCGAACCCTCGTGCATCGCGCGAGCGTAGCCGACAGCGCGGCTATGCCTTGCGCTGCGGTCTTGGTGTGCAGGGAAGCCGAGTCAGGACCGATGCCGCAGAGCGCGGGCCCGGCCTGGGCCGGCTGCGCCATTGCCGTGGCCGAGCGCACGACCCTGTCGCGCACGGACTGCGGCACAGATCCGGCGCGACCGACGCCAAGCAGCAACGAGTTGCGTGCGTTCGCATTACGCAAGTCGTCATGAACACTGGGGAATTTTGGTGGGCCCTGTAGGATTCGAACCTACGACCAACGGATTAAGAGTCCGCTGCTCTACCAGCTGAGCTAAGAGCCCGCTCGATGTCTCGAGTGGTGGGTTGTGCAGGATTCGAACCTGCGACCAACGGATTAAAAGTCCGCTGCTC
>CALBTN010000438.1 GCA_937967345.1 uncultured Rubrivivax sp.
GACCTGCACCGCGCTGAGCCGCACGAGCGCGCCGATCAAGACCCGCCCCGCAAGCTGAAAACCCCACCCCCGCCGATGAATCCGATGCCCGGTTCCCCGTCCGTTTGCCCATCCGTTGCCCCGCGCTACGACACGTTGATCAGCGCGGCCGAGCTGCGCTCGCTGCTGGCGGCGCAGGCGCCGAGGGTGGTGCTGCTCGACTGCGGTTTCGACCTGGCCGATGCCGCGGCCGGCGAACGCGCCTTCGACCAAGGCCATCTGCCGGGCGCGGTCTATGTCCACCTCGACCGCGACCTGTCGGGCGCCAAGACCGGCGGCAACGGCCGCCATCCGTTGCCGCCGCCGCAGGCGCTGGCCGAGCGCGCCGGCGCGTGGGGCATCGCGCCCGACGTCCAGGTCGTGTGCTACGACAACCAAGGCATGCCCTACGCCGCACGCGCGTGGTGGCTGCTGCGCTGGCTGGGCCACACCGCGGTGGCCGTGCTCGACGGCGGCGTCAGCGCCTGGCTGGCCGCCGGCGCTGTGCTCAGCGCGCAGCGCAGCACGGTGCAAGCGCAGCCGCCCTATCCGTATCGTGCCGACGCGATGCCGAGCATCGGCGCCGCCGAACTGCTCGCCACCCTGGGCCGGCGGCCGGTGCTGGACGCGCGTGCCGGCGAGCGCTTCCGCGGCGAGACCGAGCCGCTCGATGCGGTCGCCGGCCACATCCCCGGCGCGCACAACCGCTTCTTCAAGGACAACCTGCAGCCCGACGGACGCTACAAGCCGGCGGCCGTGCTGCGCGCCGAGTTCAGCGCACTGCAGCTCGACCCGAGCTTGCTGGTGCACCAGTGCGGATCGGGCGTCACCGCATGCCACAACCTGCTGGCGATGGAACACGCGGGCCTGGGCGGCTCGGCGCTGTACCCGGGCTCGTGGAGCGAATGGTGTGCCGACCCGCAGCGCCCGGTGGCGCGCGGCGCTTGACGCGAGTCAAGCACGCGCAGCGCCCGTGGGTGAACGATACTGAACTGCCCGGACCGCCTCGGGTCCGACCCTGATACAACACCGACAAGGAGTGCACCATGTTCAAACGAATTCTCGTCTCGACCGACGGTTCCGAGATCAGCCACAAGGCCGAGCAGAGCGCGGTGGCATTGGCCAGCCAGACCGGCGGCGAGCTGTTCGCGATCAGCGTGAAGGAGCCGTTCCCGTACAGCGCGATCTCCGAGATGCAGCCGGTGCCGCCGCAGGACTTCTACGACGCACAGGAGCGCATCGCCGCGCAGCGCGTGAAGTCAGTGGCCGAGCTGGCCGGCGCCGCCGGCGTCAAGTGCCAGGCGCACACGGTCGAGGCGCTGCATCCGTGGGAGGCGATCCTCGACCATGCCAAGACGCAGAACTGCGACGTCATCGTGATGGCCTCGCACGGCCGGCGCGGGCTGTCCGCGCTGCTGCTGGGCAGCGAAACCCAGAAGGTGCTGACGCACTCGACGATTCCGGTGCTCGTCATCAAGTGACGCCGCGGCGCGGCCGCCGCGCGTGCGCTCAATGCACGTGCAGCAGCTGCCGCGCCAGCACCACCAGACCCAGGCCGACCGCCAGCCACAGCAGCTGCGAGGCGGTCTGGCGCCACGGCAACCGGCGTTGCAACTGCGGCAGCAGATCGGCTACCGCAACGTAGATGAAGCTGCTGGACGCCGCCACCAGCAGGTACGGGAACAGCTGCTCCCACGGGCCGACAACGAAGTAGCCGAGCACGCCGCCCAGCACCGAGGCCAGGCCCGACAGCGCGTTGAACAGCAGCGCCTTGCCGCGCGAGAAACCGGCGTTGAGCAGCACCAGATAGTCGCCCACCTCCTGCGGAATCTCGTGCACCACGATCGCCAGCGCCGTGACCAGGCCCAGCCGCTGGTCGGTAAGAAACGCCGCGGCGATGATGATGCCGTCGCAGAAGTTGTGGATGCTGTCGCCGACCAGCACGCTCCAGCCGCCGCGCCCGGCCTGCTCGGCATCGAAGTGGTGGTGGTGCGCATGGCCGTCGCCCTCGTGGTGGTGCGTGTGGCGGTACAGCTCGGCCTTTTCCAGCAGGAAGAAGAACAGCAAGCCCGCCAGCAGCGTCAAGAACAAGGTGTGCGGGTTCACCTCGCTTTCGAAGGCTTCGGGCAGCACGTGCAGCAGCGCGGTCGCCAGCAACACGCCGGCCGACAGGCTGACCAGATGCTGCACCAGCCGGCTCAGTACGCTTTGGGTCAGCGCGGCGGCGATCAGCACCGACAGCACGCCGCCGGCGAAGGTGGCCGCAACGATGTAGCCCAGCGTCATCGGCGTGTCAGGCGCTGGCGTGCTGCCGCCGCGCCGGCGCGGACCGCGCACCGGTGCACACCGCCGCTGCCGCCACCTTCACCGCTGGCGAACGCCATCGGCCGCCCGCCCCACCGCCGCCGCACGCCGCGCGGGGCTGTCGATGGAACGGCGGTTGATCGCCAGCGCATGGAAGGCTGCATGTGGGCAACGCAAAGCGCGGCATTGTAGGAACGCGCGCCGGCACAATCGGCGCATGCGCATGCCGTCATCGCTCCTGGCAGGCCCGTTGGCCGCGGTGGACATGGGGTCCAACAGCTTTCGCCTCGAGGTCGGCCAGCTGCAGCACGGGCGCTACCGCCGCATCGACTACCTGAAGGAAACCGTGCGCCTGGGCGCCGGGCTGGACGCCGACGGCATGCTCACCGAGGCAGCGGCGCAGCGCGGGCTGGCCTGCTTGCAGGGCTTTGCCGCAAGGCTGGAAGGCTTTGGCCCGCGCCAGGTACGCGCGGTGGCCACCCAGACGCTGCGCGAGGCACACAACCGCGACGCGTTCTTGCTGCGTGCGCGCCAGGCGCTGGGCCGGCCGATCGAGGTCATCTCCGGGCGCGAGGAGGCGCGGCTGATCTATGCCGGCGTGTCGCACCTGCAGCCGTCGGATGCCCCGCGGCTGGTCGTGGACATCGGCGGGCGCTCGACCGAGGTGATCCTCGGCCGGGGGCGCACGCCGCTGCGTGCCGAGTCGTTCCAGATCGGCAGCGTGAGCCTGTCGCTGCGCTTCTTCGGCGACGGCCGCCTCACCGAGCGCGCCTTTCGCAAGGCGCAGATCGCTGCCGGCGCCGAACTCGAAGAAGCGCTGCAGTCGTTCGCGCCGCAACACTGGCGCGAAGCGCTGGGCTCGTCGGGCACGGCCGGCGCGGTATCGCAGCTGCTGGCCGCCAACGGCGTGAGCGACGGGCGCATCACGCCCGAAGGCTTGCGCTGGTGCATCGCCGGGTGCGTGCGTGCCGGCCACGTCGACAAGCTGCGCTGGAACGCGCTGCGCCCCGAGCGGCGCGCGGTGCTGCCCGGCGGGCTGGCGATCCTGTACACGCTGGCCACCCACTTCGGCATCGACAGCCTGCTGCCGGCGCGCGGTGCGCTGCGCCAGGGCGTGATCATCGACCTGCGCGAGCGCCTCGAAGCGCTGCGCCACACCCACCCGCACGACGTGCGCGACGAGTCGGTGCGCGAGCTGCAAGCGCGCTTTCGCGTCGCCACCGAGCAGGCCGCGCGCGTGCGCGACAAGGCGCTGGTGTTGTATGCGGCGGTCGCCGGCAACGGCGACGCCGCGGCCGAAAGCCGGCGCGAGCTGGGCTGGGCCTGCGAGCTGCACGAGATCGGCCAGATGGTGTCGCACCACGACCACCACCGCCACAGCGCCTACCTGCTGGCCAACGTCGACGCTGCCGGCTTCTCGCAAAGCCAGCAGCGCCGCATCAGCGACCTGGTGCTGGCGCAGCGCGGCGGGCTGCGCAAGCTGGACGCGGCGCTGGCCCAGCCCGACTTCCCGTGGCAGGCGTTGTGCCTGCGCCTGGCGGTGATCGAGTGCAACGCGCGCAGTCCGATCGACAGCCACGCATTGCAGCTGACCCGCGCGGCGCAGCGCGCGCAGTTGCACTACAGCCCCAGCTGGGCGCAGCGCCATCCGCGCACCTTGCATCTGCTGCACGAAGAGGCCGACGCCTGGGCACGCCATGGCAGCTTGCGGCTGGTCTTGCCGAAGTGAACCCGCGCTGAGCGCAACGCAGCGAAGCGTCAGGGCACCATCGATACCCGAGGTTCAGCGGCGGCCCATGTTAAGGGTTGTGGGACACCTGCCCGGCGCACGCCACGCAGCGACGAACTGGGGCAACCTGAGGGCAGGTGTCGCACAAGCCTCGAGGGAGGAAACCGCGGCGAACGCCACGGTGCTTGTTCATCGCGCTGCTATGGCGATAGCGGATGCGCGCCGGTGGTGAAGGTCGCGCGGCGGGTTGGCCGAGGCGGCGTGCGGCACGACGGACGTACCGGCATTGCATCGATGATGGGCATGAGTTTGCCGTTTGCCGGGTCGCGCTGACGGCTGTCGCGGCGGCGCGCGCAGGCCCGGGCAGCCGACGCCCATGCGGGTGTGGGCGCACATGCCGCGTTCAAGCCTGGAGATGTTCATCGTGCCGGCTGCGCTGGTGGTGCGCGAATCGTCTGGCCGCGCGTGAAGGTCAGCACGATCGTCATGGCGCGGCCACAGTGCAGGCACACGAAGCTTGCAGGCTTCGCATCGGTGCGACGATCGCCGTCGCCGTCGCCGTGCGGCGCGGCGGCGGCTTGTGCCTGGTTCAGCAACTCGCGCGCAACAGCCAGCTTGGCCTTGCGGCTGCCATTGGCCAGCAGCCCGTAGTGGCGGATGCGATGGAAGCCGCCGGGCAGCACGTGCAGCAAGAAGCGGCGCATGAACTCCTCGGGCTGCAGCGTCATCGCCTTGTAGCGCGTTCGCCCCTTTGCGCGGTAGTCCTTCCACCGAAACGTCACGCCGCGCTCGTCCATCGAGATCAGCCGGCTGTTGGAGATGGCCACGCGGTGCGTGTAGCGCGACAGGTAGGCCAGCACGGCCGAAGGCCCGGCGAAGGGCTTCTTGGCATAGACCACCCACTCGATCTTGCGCAGCGGCGCGAGCCAGCGCTCGAACGCCGCGGGCTCGGCCAGCGCGGCATGCTCGCCGAAGAACTGCAGCCGACCCGCTTGGTGCCGGCGTTGGAGTTCTGCCAGGAAGCGCCGCCTGAACAGTCGCGACAGCACCCGCACCGACAGGAAGAACCCGGGTCGGCACGCCACCCAACTCTTGCCATCGGGGGCGAGCCCGCCGCCGGGCACGACGGCGTGCACATGCGGGTGGTGCGTCAGCGCCGAGCCCCAGGTGTGCAGCACCAGCGTGGCGCCGATGCGCGCTCCGAGATGCCTGGCGTCGGCTGCAATGGTGAGCAAGACTTCGCCAGCCACATCGAACAGCAGCCCATACACCTCGGCCTTGTTGTGGTACGCGATGTCGGCGATCGGCGCGGGCAGCGTAAAGACCACGTGGTAATACTCCACCGGCAGCAGATCGGCGTGCCGGGCATCGAGCCAGCGCTTGGCTGCGCTGCTCTGGCACTTCGGGCAGTGCCGGTTGCGGCAGGAGTTGTAGGAGACCTGATCGACACCGCAGGCCTCGCAGCGCAAGACGTGACCCCCCAGCGCCGCGCTGCGGCACTGTTCGATGGCCGACATGACCTTGAGCTGCGCCAGGCTCAGATGGCCGCGCTGGGCCTCACGCCAGGCCGGGCCGTGCTCACGGAAGATGTCGGCGACCTCCAGGGCGGGCCGCCCCTTCACTGCCGATCCCGGCCGAGCTCACGAAGGCGGCAGCAGATCCAATGGGCTGATCACCTCGCGCAGCAGGTCGGTGGCTACGTGCGTGTAGATCGACGTCGTCTCCAGCTTCTTGTGGCCGAGCAGCACCTGGATCACGCGGATGTCGACCTTGCGCTCCAGCAGGTGAGTGGCAAAGCTGTGACGCAGCGTGTGGGGGCTCACGCGCTTGTCGATCCCGGCGGCCTCGGCCGCGGCGTGAACAGCGCGGTTGAGCTGCCTGGTGCTCAGCGGATCCATCGGATCCAAGCCGGGGAACAGCCATCCGCCGGGGAGGATCTTGCCCTGGGCATGCGCGATGCGCCACCACGAACGCAGTCGCTGCAGCAGCACCGGGCTGAGCATGGCGTAGCGATCCTTGCGGCCCTTGCCCTGCTGCACGCGCAGCGTCATGCGCTGGCTGTCGACGTCGGTGACCTTCAGCCCGACGACCTCGCTGACACGCAGGCCCGTACCGTAGGCCAACGACAGGGCCACCTGGTGCTTGACGTTGCGTGCTGCGGCGATGAGGCGGGAGACCTCCTCGGGACTCAAGACGACGGGCAAGGTGCGCGGTACCTTCACCGGTTGCATCTTGGCCATCAGCTCGATGTGGCCCAGCGTGACGTCAAAGAAAAACTTCAGCCCGGTCAGGGTTGCGTTGAGCGTGATGGGCGAGGTGCCGGTGTCGACCAGGTGCAGTTGGAAGTTGCGCAGGTCTTCCACGGTGGCCGTCTCGGGCGATCGCTTGAGATGGGCCGCCAGCTTGCGCACGGCGCGGATATAGGCTGCCTGGGTCTTAGGCTCCAGCTTACGCATGCGCATGTCGTCGAGCATGCGTTGACGCAGCGGTGTGCCCCCGCGAGTGGTCGTGTCCATGGTTGCAGCTCCGTTGAAGAACGAGGCGGATTGCCTCGATCACCAACATCGCAGACCCAGGGGCGCAACGAAACACCACCGGCGTGGCCAGAGCGCCTACCGCGCGAGCGGTTTAGTCC
>CALBTN010000439.1 GCA_937967345.1 uncultured Rubrivivax sp.
GTCGCTGGCCGAGATCGCGGCGCGGCTGGCCGAGCCCGGACCTTGGCTGGGGGCGTTCGACCTGCCGTTCGGGCTGCCGCGCGAGCTGGTCGAAACGCTGCGCTGGCCGACCGAATGGGCCGCGCTGATGCGGCACTACCGCGCGCTCGGCCGCGACGAGGTGCGCGCGCGGTTCAAGGCCTTCTGTGCGGCGCAGCCACCCGGGCACAAGTGGGTGCGGCGCGCCTGCGAGCGCCCGGCCGGGTCGAGCCCGGCGATGAAGTGGGTCAACCCGCCGGTGGCGCTGATGCTGCACGCCGGCGCACCGCTGCTGCTGGACGCCGGCGTGCATCTGCCGGGGCTGCACGACGGCGACCGCAGCCGTGTCGCACTGGAAGGCTACCCGGGGCTGCTGGCGCGCGAGCTGATCGGCGCGCGCTCGTACAAGGCCGACGACCGCGCGCGGCACACCGCCGCCAGGCGCGCCGCCGCCAGGCGCGCCGCGCGCGCCGAGTTGGTGGACGCACTCGAGCACGGCCGCACGCGGCTCGGCCTGCGGTTGCGCCTGTCGCCGGCGCAGTGCGCCGAGCTGATCGACGACGCCGCGGGCGACCGGCTGGACGCGGTGCTGTGCCTGATGCAGGCCGCCTGGGCCGATGGCCGGCCGGGCTGGGGTCTGCCACCGGGCATCGACCCGCTGGAAGGCTGGATCGTCACCGCCTGAGAAACACCCGGCGTGACCGTCAGGCGCAGCGGCAAAGCCGCTCGCGGCGCTCAGCTGCGCCGCCCGCGGCGCTCAGCTGCGGTAGTCGGCGTTGATGCTGACGTAGTCGTGCGACAGGTCGCAGGTCCACACCGTGGCGCTGGCCGGGCCGCGGTGCAGGTGCACGCGCACGGTGATCTCGGCTTGCTTCATCACGCGCTGGCCCTGCTCTTCGGCATACGCCGGGTGGCGCGCGCCTTGGGTGGCCACGTGCACGTCGTCGAGGAAGAGCTCGATCAGGCCCTGGTCGAGATCGGCGATGCCGGCGTAGCCCACCGCCGCCAGGATGCGCCCGAGGTTGGGGTCGCTGGCGAAGAAGGCCGTCTTGACCAGCGGCGAATGGCCGATCGCGTAGGCCACCTTGCGGCACTCGGCGGCGTCGCGCCCGCCGTCGATCTGCAGCGTGATGAACTTGGTCGCGCCCTCGCCGTCGCGCACGATCGCCTGCGCCAGCTGCACCGCGACCTCGGTCAGCGCCGCGCGCAGGGCCGCGCCCTCGCCTTCGTCGAGCCGCGTGATTGCCGGGTTGCCCGCCTGGTGGGTGGCGATCAGCACGAAGGAGTCGTTGGTGGACGTGTCGCCGTCGATCGTGATGCGGTTGAACGAGGCGTCGGCCAACTCCTGCACCAAGGGCTGCAGCAGCGCCGGTGCGATCGCCGCGTCGGTGGCGATGAAGCCCAGCATCGTCGCCATGTTCGGGCGGATCATGCCGGCGCCCTTGGAGATGCCGGTGATGTGCACCGCGCGGCCGCCCAGCGTGATCTGCCGCGATGCCGCCTTGGGCACGGTGTCGGTGGTCATGATCGCCTCGGCCGCCAGCGCCCAGTTCCCCGGCTTGGCGTCGGCCAGTGCCGCCGGCAGCGCAGTTTCGATGCGCTCGTGCGGCAGCGTTTCCATGATCACGCCGGTGGAAAAGGGCAGCACCTGCTCGGGCGCGACACCCAGCAGGCGGCCCAGCGCGGCGCAGGTCGAACGCGCGCGCTGCAAGCCGTCGGCGCCGGTGCCGGCGTTGGCATTGCCGGTGTTGACCAGGATCGCGCGCGCGCCCTTGCCGCTGGCCAGATGCTCGCGGCACAGCAGCACCGGCGCGGCGCAGAAGCGGTTGGCGGTGAACACGCCGGCCACGCTCGAGCCCTCGGCCAGCTTGACCACCGTGACATCGCGCCGGTTGGCCTTGCGCACCCCGGCCATCGCCGCGCCGATGTCGACGCCGCGCACCGGGTGCAGCGCGGCCGGATCCGGGGCTGTGAGGTTGACTGCCATGCAATTCTCCGCTTCGGGTGGTTGGGTCGACGACACCGCCGGGTGCCGTTGCCGATGGTTCAGCCCGGGGCTGCGTAAAACACCGATTCCCACTGCACCGGGCTGTGATGGCCGAATGACAGCACGTAGCCGGGATTCAGTTCCTTGATCTTCAGCGGTATCTGCCACAAGTGCGCGGGCTCGTGGTAGCCGGAGATGGCCAGCCGCGGCTTGAACGAGCGGATCGTGCGCTTCGCGCCTTCAAGCGCCGCCAGTTCGGCGCCTTCGATATCCATCTTGATGAAGTCGACCCGCTGCAGATGCGCAGCGGCGTAGTCGTCGAGCGCGACGTAGTCGAACGAGGCTTCGTCGACGCGCAGACCGGGCGTGATCTGGTCGCCCGCGGTGCTCGCGCGTTCGGCCCGGCTGCTGTGGGCACCCACCGCCAAGGTATTGAAATGCAGCACCGGGGCAAGCTCGGGGTTCAGCCGTGCCTGCAGCGCGCAGTACCGGTTGTGCAACGGCAGCGGGTCGAAGGCATACACCTGACCGCCGCGCCCGACCATCGCGGCAAACAGCAGCGACATGTCGCCGATGCACGCGCCGCAATCGAGCACGACCTCGCCGCCTCGCGGCGCGAGGCTGTTGCCGTTGCGCGTGGGCAGATACTGCCGGTAGCTGTTCAGCACGGTGGCCATGCCTTCGCTCAGAATCGCGCGAAGCTCGACCGGCGCCGCCTGCGGCATGCGCAGCGTCAGGTCTGACACCTGCAGCGGCAGCCCGAGATAGTCCCGCGGCAGGCCGTCCAGGTCGAAGGGCTCGGTGCTGCGAATCTCGACGATGTCGTCGAAATCGCTGCGCGGGAAATAGAACTGGCGGTGGCTCGTCAGGCGCAGGATCAGCGCTGAATCGAAGGCGAGCCGGCTGAGCTCGTCACCCAGCATCGCGCGTGTTTGCCACAGCTTGTCGGCGTGGTCGTGCAGCCAGTCGCGCGCGCTCGACTTGTGGCGCGATGCCCGCGCCGTGCCCAGCAGCGAGCGCAGCTTGTGCTTGCGCTCGCGCGCCTTGAACGAGGTGATGCGCTCGAACCACGCCCAGTTGTTCTCGCCGTCGCTGCGCTCGACACCGCGCAGCCTGCTGGTGAAATCGAGCTGCCAGCCCATGCTGTTCAGCCAGTTGCTGCAGTTCGCGCTGAGCGGCGTGGTGCGCTCAGGGCTCGCGGGCATCGCGGCGTCCTTCATGCGCGGCGGGCCTCGACGGTGTGCCAGGTCAGCCAGGTCGTGCGCGCAGCCGCCGGGCGGCGGCCGGCGGGCGCGTCAGCGCAGGCGTGGCGTACGGGCCGGCGGTTCATTCAGCTCAACTTGCCGTGACAGTTCTTGTACTTCTTGCCGCTGCCGCAGGGGCAGGGCTCGTTGCGGCCGACCTTGGGCACCGCCGCCACCGCGGTGGCGGCGTCGGCCTCCTGCGACACGCTGCCGTCCTCGTTCGGGTGGGTGTAGGTCACGTTGAACATCTGGCCGGCGCGCTCCTCGATCGCCTCGGCCGCCTGCGCCACCTGTTCCTGGCTTTGGATGCGCACGGTCATCAGCAGCCGGGTGACTTCCATCTTCACCACGTCGAGCAGCTGCTCGAACAGCTCGAAGGCCTCGCGCTTGTATTCCTGCTTCGGGTTCTTCTGCGCGTAGCCGCGCAGGTGGATGCCCTGGCGCAGGTAGTCCAGCGCGGCCAGATGCTCGCGCCAGTGGGTGTCGATCGACTGCAGCAGCACCATGCGCATGAACGGCGTGAACTGCTCGTCGCCCACCTGCTGCAGCTTGTCGCCAAACAGCGCATCGGCCGCGGCCACGACCTTGTCGACCACGTCCTCGTCGCTGATGCTGTCGCTGGCCTCGACTTCGCGCTGCAGCGGCACCTCGAGCTGCCACTCGTCGAGCAGCGCCTTTTGCAGCCCCGGGATGTCCCACTGCTCCTCGACGCTTTGCTCGGGCACGTAGGTGCGCACCACGCTGGTCATTGCGCTGCGCCGCAGGTTGGCGATCTGGTCGTCCAGCGACGCGGCTTCGAGGATCTCGTTGCGCTGCTGGTAGATCACCTTGCGCTGGTCGTTGGCGACGTCGTCGTACTCGAGCAGCTGCTTGCGGATGTCGAAGTTGCGCGCCTCGACCTTGCGCTGCGCGCTCTCGATGCTGCGGTTGACGATGCCGGCCTCGATGGCCTCGCCCTCGGGCATCTTCAGCCGGTCCATGATGGCGCGCACGCGGTCGCCCGCGAAGATGCGCATCAGCGAGTCGTCCAGCGACAGGTAGAAGCGGCTGGCCCCGGGGTCGCCCTGGCGGCCGCAGCGGCCGCGCAGCTGGTTGTCGATGCGCCGGCTCTCGTGGCGCTCGGTGGCCACGATGCGCAGGCCGCC
>CALBTN010000440.1 GCA_937967345.1 uncultured Rubrivivax sp.
CGCTTTGGTAGGGGCAGGCCTGCAGGTCGGGCCGCAGCAGGATCTGTGCCGGTTGCTGTTGCAGCAGGCAAGCGGTGACGAGCGGCCGGAGCATCTGATCGCGCCGCCAGCGCTCGATCGCCTGGCGCTGCGGCTGGCAGTGCTCGATGTCGGGCGGCGCATACCAGGCCTGCGGTCCGCCGATGAAAGCGCTGGCCGCGGCGGCGTCCAGCACCTCGGCCGGCGCGAAGCGCGAGCCGCGCGGCGCGCTCGCGAAGCCGCGCACGTAGCAGCCACACCAGGCGTCGGCCGTGCCGGCACCGGCCTGGCTGCGGCAGTTGTCGAACAAGCGATTCAGTGCGGCCGCCTGCGGGTGCTTGTCCAGCCCCGCCAGCGTGCCGCGGCTGGCGTCAGGCTGCAGCAGCCAAGCCGAGAGTTGCTGGCTGTAGCGCAGGATCTGCGGGCTGCTGCAGCCGTGGTGCGCGAGCAGCCGGCCCGTGTCGGCGACGGCCTGCGAAGAGGGCTGCACTTTGAACGCGCTCTCCTGCTCGGCCAGGCAAGCCGCGCGGCCCGGGGGGTCATCGTGCAACCGCTCGCAATCGGGCAGCATCTTGAGCATCTCGTTGAAGGCTCCCAGCACTGTCAGCGCGTCGGCCATGCTGCCTTCGCCCGACAGTCCCCGCTGCAGCGCCTGCTGCGTCTGCCGCAGATTGGCCTGGGCGATCTGCAACGCCACCGGCGCCAGCCCCAGGTTCCCACAGACGGCGTTGAGCTTTCCGAACGCGCTCAGCCCATAGCGCAGGTCTTCGGCGCCCGCCGGTACGCGCGCCAGCTCACCGGCATACAACGGCAGCACCATGTCCGGCCGGCCAAGGCCCTGCGTGGCCAGCGGCGGCGCGGCCGGTGAGCGCACCGGGGCGGCATCGATCACGCGCGAGGTGGCGGCCTGCTCCAGCACCGAAGCCCCCACCAGGCACTGATCGATGGCCATCATCTCGGGCTCATCGCGTGGGCCGGCCTGCCAGCGGCTGCGGCAGCCCTGTACCGCCGCATCGGCCACGCGGCGCTCCGCGAGCGCCTGTTCGACGACGCTGCGCGCGCAATGGTCACGCTCGCGGCCGGCCGTCGGCGCGGCGGCACATCGCGAATAGACTTGGTGCTGCCAGCGCCAGTACGGCTCGTCGCCGTGGGAAGACACCGATCCTGCGACGGCAGCGGCGCAGAACGGCAGCCGCGGGTCGAGCTCGCACATCCTGGCCTGGGCAGTGGCCTTGTCGGCGGTGCTGCCGCGGCCGGCCGGCTCGGCAAACGTGCTGCGCACGCGATCGACCAGCCGGCAGCCGCCGCGACCCTCCCAGGCCCAGTAAGCGGGCCCGCCGAGCGCGGCGTGTCTGGCATCCGACAACTCGCGCTGGCGGGCAGTGGTTCTGGTCGCGGCGCCGCTGGGCGGTGGGTTGTGCGCCAGGCAGGCATCGACCTCGGCTTGTCCCAGCCGCTGCTCGGACAGTGCGCGATCGATCTTGGCCTGGGCGCAGCGCGTGTGCAGGCCAGTGGCGTCGCCGCTTGCCGCGCTTTGCCGGCATGCCGTGTCGACAGCCGCGTTCCAGTCGGCGAAACGGCCGGGTGTCTGTGCCCGCGTCGCGGTGGGCTGGGGCGGTGGCAAGGCAGCCGCCGCTGCCGGGTCTGCCGGCGCGGTGGTTTCGCATTGCTGTCGATAGCGTTGCCGCGCGCGGGCCAGTGCTTCCGGCCGCGTGTGCGCCGAGGCTTCCATGCGTTGCAGATACTGCGCCATCGATCGGCACTGGCGCTCGTCGGGCATCGTTTGCCCGCAGGCGCCCACAGCAGCGATCCAGCTCAGCCCAGCGATGGCGGCACGGCCCAGCGTCAGCAAGCCCGGCCATACGCTCACTGCGCGTCGTCGAGGGTTCATGGTTCCGGCTCCGTTGGCACCAGTTGCCCGCGTCGATGCGGGTGCCGGCGATCCTAGCGGACGGCGCTGGCGACGCCATTCGAGAACTTGCGCCGCCTGCACAGGGTCAAGTCTGCGCACGGTGCTGCCGAAAACCCACAGCAGGGGCGGACGCAGCGCCGACCCGCATCAGTACGGGAAGCCGTCCATGGCAGGCACGATCGACGTCGAACAGTTGCGCGTAGGCATGTTCATCCATCTCGACCTGGGCTGGATGCAGCACCCGTTTCCGGTGGGCAGCTTTCGCATCACCCACGCGCAGCAGATCGCCAAGATCCGCGGCCTGGGCCTGCGCAAGCTGCGCTGGTCGCCCGAGAAAAGCAGCGGCGTGCTCGACGACGGCGCGCCGGCGCCGGCTGCCGCTGAGGTCGATCACGATGACGAACCCGCGCCGCTGCTGCACCAAGACCTCGAGCCGCCGGCTGCGGCCGGGCGCGACGCCGCGCTGGCCGCGCAGCGCGCGTCGGCCGAGCTGTGCCAGCGCCAGTTCGACGAAGCCGGGCGCGTCTGGCGCGGCGCACTCGACAGCGTGGCCGAGCGGCCCGAGCAGGCGCGCCGCGACAGCGAGGCGCTGACCCGCGCGCTGCTCGACAAGATGCTCGGCGACGGTGACATGTGCATCAGGTTGCTCACCGGCAACGCCGGCGACAGCGCCAGCGCGCACGCGATGAACGTGGCCGTGATCTCGCTGCTGATGGGCCGGGTGCTGGGCCTGGGCGACGACGAGATGCTCGACCTCGGGCTGGGCGCGCTGATGCACGACGTCGGCAAGATCGAGCTGCCCGAGCGGCTGCGCCATGCCGACGAGCGGCACTCGAAGGACGAGCTGGCAAGCTACCGCAGCCACGTCGCGCACGGCGTGGTGCACGGCAAGCGCATGGGGCTGGCGCCGGGGGCGATGCTGGTGCTGGCGCAGCACCACGAGCAGGCCGACGGCAGCGGCTTTCCACTGCGCCTGAAGCTCGAGCGGCTGTCGGTGCCGGCGCGCATCGTCTCGCTGGTCGACCGCTACGACAACCTGTGCAATCCGCCGCTGCTGGCGCAGGCCCACACCCCGCACGAGGCGCTGTCGCTGCTGTTCTCGCAGTCGCGCTCGCAGCTCGACGCCAGCTTGCTGAACTCGTTCATCCGCATGATGGGCGTGTACCCGGCCGGCTCGGTGGTGCAGCTGACCGACGAGCGCTACGCGCTGGTGGTCAGCGTCAACTCCAGCCGCCCGCTCAAGCCGAACGTGCTGGTGCACGACCCGGCGCTGCCGCGCGAGCATGCGCTGCACCTGAACCTGATGGAGCTGCCCGACCTGGGCATCCGGCGCAGCCTGAAGCCGGCGCAGCTGCCGCGCGATGCGCTGGACTTCCTGGCGCCGCGGCCGCGCGTGGCCTACTTCTTCGAGGCGGCCCGTGCCGCCAGCGGCCGCGACGAGCAGACCGAAGCGGCATGAGTGCGCGGTGCCGCGGTGCCGAGCCCGGCGTGCGACTGCCCGCGTGCGCGTGCGCGGCGCCGGCGACGCCGCAGCAGCTGCAGGCCTGGGGCGCGTTGATCGACGCGCTGCCCGAGGCGGCCTGGATGGTCGATGCCCGCAGCCGCCGCGTCGTCGCCGACAACGCGGCCGCGCGCCGGCTGCTCGGCGCCGACGGCGCCAGCCTGGTCGGCCGGCCGGCCGACGCGCTGATCGCCACGCCCGAGGACCTGGCCTTCTGGGACGAGACCGCAGCCGGCGGCCGCGGCGCGCTGCACTCCGAAGCCACGCTGTGCGCGGGCGACGGGCGCGTCGTGCACATCACGCGCAGCATTCGCGCGCTGGCATGCGCCGGCTGCGCTGCCGCGCACCACTATGCGGTGGTCGCCGCCGACCGCAGCGCCTGGCGCCGCGCCGAGGACGAGCGCGAGCAACTGCTGGCCGAGCTGCAGGCCACGCTGGAAGCCACCGCCGACGGCATCCTGGTGACCGACCTGCTGGGCCGCATCCGCGCCTGCAACCGCCGCTTCGCCCAGACCTGGGGCATCCCCGATGACCTGCTGCAAGCCAAGCACGACAACGCGGTGCACGACTGGATGCGGCGCAGCGTGGCCGACGCCGACGCCTACCAGCGCCAGCTGCAAGCGATCCAGGAATCCAGCCTGACCAGCACCAGCGACCGCCTGGTGCTGCATTCGGGCCAGGTGCTCGAGCGCGTGACGCGCCCGCTGTGGTGCCGCGGCCAGGCGCTGGGGCGGGTGTATTCGTTTCGCGACCTGAGCGAGCAGCTGGCCGCACAGCAGCGCATCGAGCAGCTCGAGCTCAGCGATTCGCTGACCGGCTTGCCCAACCGGCGCCGGCTGGCCGAGCAGGTGGCGCAGGCCAGCGCCCGCTCGCGCCGCGACGGCAGCTGCTTCGCGCTGCTGCTGATCGACCTGGACCGCTTTCGCCACATCAACGACAGCCTCGGGCACGAGGCCGGCGACCGCGTGCTGACCGACGTGGCGCGGCGCATCAAGGCGTGCATGCGCGCCGAGGATGTGCTGGCGCGCATCGGCGGCGACCAGTTCGCGCTGCTGGTCGAAGGCGCCGATGCGCGTGCGGCCGAAGCCGCGGCGCGGCGCGTGCTCGAAGCGGTGGCCGCGCCGTACGCGCTGGATGGCGCGCAGTTCACGCTGACCTGCAGCATCGGCGGCGCGCTGTGCCCGGGCCACGGCCACGGCGCCGACGAGCTGGTGCGGCACGCCGAGGCCGCGGTGACGGCGGTGAAAGAGGGCGGACGCGGCAGCTACCGCGTGCCCAGCGGCGGGCACGGCCGCGACCACCGCGCCGACATCCAGCTCGACCACGCGATGCGCCAGGCGCTGGCCAGCGGGCGCTTTCGGCTGCAGTACCAGCCGCAGGTGGAGCTGTGCAGCGGGCGCATCGTCGGCGCCGAGGCGCTGATCCGCTGGCGCGACCCCGGCTTGGGCGAGGTGCCGCCGGCGCGCTTCATTCCGGTGGCCGAGGACTCGGGCTTCATCGTCGCCATCGGCGACTGGGTGCTCGAGCAGGCGGTGCGCCAGGGCGCGGCCTGGCTCGCCCAGGGCCTGGCGATGCCGATCGCGATCAACGTGTCGGCGCTGCAGTTCCAGCAGCCGCGCTTCATCGAGCGGGTGGCCGCGGTGCTGCAGGCCAGCGGGCTGCCGCCGCAGCTGCTCGAGCTGGAGCTGACCGAATCGATCCTGGTGCGCGACGCCGAAGAGGCGCTGCAGCGGCTGCAATCGCTGGCGCGCCTGGGCGTGCGGCTGACGATCGACGACTTCGGCACCGGCTACTCGAGCCTGGCCTACCTGAAGCGCTTTCCGATCGACAAGCTCAAGATCGACCGCAGCTTCGTCCACGGCCTGCCCGCCGACGACAGCGACAGCGCAATCGTGCGGGCGATCCTGCAGATGGCCGCCGCGCTGGGCATGCGGGTGATCGCCGAGGGCGTGGAAACCGAGGCCCAGCGCCGCTTCTTGCTGGACAGCGGCTGCCACGAGTTCCAGGGCTACCTGCACGCGCCGGCGCTGGACAGCCTGAGCTTCGTCACGCGCTTGCGCCAGGCTCAAGCCCAGGCCCCGGCGGCGACGGTGACGCCGCCGAGCGCGCCGCGGGTGCGCCTGGTCAGCGGCTGAAGGCCGCGCGGCGCGCCCAGGCCGGGTTTGGGCCGGCCGCGGCCAGCGCGGGCCTGCCGTGGGCGTCGGCCGGGCGGGCAGGCAATCTCCGGCGGCAAGCGAACCCCTTGGGCGCTTTGCGGCTCCAAGCTGATGTGCGCCGGCCCGGCGTGCAGGCGGCGCGGGCCGGCACGCCGCGCATCGCGCGGCGATCCCGGACAGGGGCGCAACGGCTGCGGGTTGGGTAAAGTCCGCTCATGTCGCAACTTGAAGCTCTGGTCGATCAGCGTCTGGGCCGCCTGGCCGGGCCAGCGGCCGGGGCGCTGGCGGTGCTGCTGCCCGGCGGGCGCCGGATCGGCCCGGCCGCGGCCAGCGTCACGCTGCGGCTGAGCAGCCTGGGGCCGCTGGCCCACCTGATCGGCGGGCACATCGGCAAGCTGGCCGAAGACTACGTCGAGGGCACGATCGACATCGACGGCCCGATGCGCGCGGTGATCGACGTCGCCGCGCAGCTGGTGCACGACAACCCGGCGCGCGCGCGGGCGGGCCGCGGGCCGCTGGCCTGGTGGCGCGAGCTGCTGCAGCGCAGCCGGTCGCTGTCGCGCCACCGCGCCGAAGCCGATGCGCGCCAGATCCAGTTTCACTACGACGTCTCCGACGACTTCTACGCGCTGTGGCTGGACCCCAAGCGCGTCTATTCCTGCGCCTACTACCGCCGCCCGGAGTTGACGCTGGCCCAGGCGCAAGAGGCCAAGCTCGAGCACATCTGCCGCAAGCTCAAGCTCGAGCCGGGCGAGCGCTTCCTCGACATCGGCGCCGGCTGGGGCGGCCTGCTGCTGTGGGCCGCCGAGCACCACGGCGTGCGCGCCACCGGCATTACGCTGTCGAAGAACCAGCACGCCCACGTCAACCGGCTGATCGAGCAGCGCGGGCTGAGCGGGCGGGTGCAGATGCGCTTGCTGGACTACCGCGACCTGCCCGAGGGCGAGCCCTTCGACAAGATCGCCTCGATCGGCATGTTCGAGCACGTGGGCCGCGCCAACCTGCCGCGCTACTTCGACAAGATCCGCGGCCTGCTCGTGCCCGGCGGCCTGCTGCTGAACCACGGCATCACCGCCGGGGGCACGCGCAACGCGCAGCTGGGTGCGGGCATCGGCGAGTTCATCGAGCGCTACATCTTCCCCGGCGGCGAGCTGCTGCACGTGTCGCACGTGCTGCAAGTGCTGGCTGAAGCCGGCCTGGAAGGCGTGGACACCGAGAACCTGCGGCCGCACTACGCGCGCACACTGTGGGGCTGGTCCGACGGCCTGGAGGCACATCTGGACCAGGCGCGCGCCATCGTCGGCGAAAAGGTGCTGCGCGCGTACCGGCTGTATCTGGCCGGCAGCGCGATGAGCTTCGAGCGCGGCTGGCTGGCGCTGCACCAGATGCTGGCTACCCGCCCCAGCGGCAGGCTCGACGACGGCACGCCGCGCGGCGCGCAGTCGGTGTATCCCTTCAACCGCGAGTACGTGTACCGATGATCTACAAGTTCAAATCCAGGGCCAGCGGCGACGTGATCATGCTCGGCCCCAACGGCGACCAGATGCTGCGCATCCTGGGCCGCGAGCCGGCGCCCCAAGGCATCATCGAGGTCGAGCACATGGCCGCGGCGATCGCCACGCTGCGCGAGGCGGTGCGGCGCGAGGAGGCGCGTCCCGCCGACGAAACCGAGGACGAAGACACCGGCGGCAGCGGCAACGTGTCGCTGCGCCAGCGTCTGTGGCCGGTGATCGAGCTGCTGGAAAGCTCGCTGGCGGCCAAGGAGCCGGTGGTCTGGGGCGTGTAGCGCGCGTGGGCGTGCGCCGGCCGGTGCGCCCATGATCGGCGAGGCCACGCGCATCCTGGCGATCCGGCACGGTCAGACGGCCTGGAACGCGACCGGCGTCGTCCAGGGCCACACCGACATCGGGCTGGACGCATTGGGGCTGTGGCAGGCCGAGCGGCTGGCCAGCGCGCTGGCCGACGAGCCGCTGCACGCGATCTACAGCAGCGACCTTGCGCGAGCGCGTCAGACCGCGGCGCCGCTGGCGGCGCGGCACGGGCTGGCGCCGCGGCTCGACGCCGGGCTGCGCGAGCGCGGCTTCGGCGAGTTCGAGGGCCTGACTTTCGCCCAGGTGGAGCAGCGCTGGCCCGAGCAGGCGGCGGCGTGGCGGCGGCGCGATGCGAACTGCGGCGCGCCCGGCGGCGAGCTGCTACGCGACTTCGCCGAGCGCGCGGCCGCCGCGGCCACGCGCCTGGCCGGCGCGCACCCCGGGCAGTGCATTGCGCTGGTCACGCACGGCGGCGTGCTCGACGTGCTGTACCGCCAGGCCACGCGCGTCGCGCTGGACGCGCCGCGCAGTTGGCCGCTGGCCAACGCCAGCATCAACCGCTTGCTGTACTCGCACCAGGGTCTGATGCTGGTGGGGTGGGGGGATGTCGGGCACCTGGAAACCGCTGCACCAGCCAGCGGCAGATTGCCCTGCTCTGTCAGCGCCAGCAGTGCGCGACGCCGTCGCTGCCGCTGACGCCGCGCGTGCCGGCCTGGTTCAGCGACAGCGTGCCGCAGCCGGCATCGACGCTGGCCTGCGCGCCCTGTGGCGTGGCGGTCAGGCTGAAGCTGCGCTGCGCTACGGCGGCCAGTGCGATGGTGTAGCGCGCCGAAGTGCGGTCGCGGCAGTCGGTGTTCGGCAACGCGGTGGCCGCGCCGGCGTTCTGGTCGTAGCGCAGGTTGGTCAGGTATACGCGCTCCATGAACTGTCCCATCTCGACCAGGCAGGCGGATGCGGCGGCGCGCTGCGTGCGCGCCACGTAGCGCTGGTAGCTCGGCAGCGCGACTGCGGCGAGGATCGCGACCACGGCCACGGTGATCATCAGCTCGATCAGCGTGAAGCCGCCGCTGGCTCGGGCGGGGTTGAGTTGGCGTGCGGGCATGTCTGGCATCTCCGGGCGTGTCAGTTCTGCCGCACGATCTCGCGCCAGGCGATGCGCCCTGTGCGGATGGGGTTGTTGGCGCCGACGCTTCGGATCTGGCCGCTGGTGCCACTGGCGATCAGCCGGTTGCCGATCAGGATCGCCTCGCTGGGCAGATTGTTGTCCGGGCTGATCGAGCCGATCACCACTTTTTTGCCCGCCACCGTCAGCGCGTCATCCAGCGTGAAGCTGCCGTCCTTGTTGGCGTCGAAGAAGGCCGACTTGGTGCTGGCGCCGGAGAACGGATCGATGGCGTTGAGGAAGCCGCCGCCGCCGGGCACGCAGATGTCGTTGGTCGGCACGATCGAGGTCGCCAGCAGCACGCTGCCGAGGAACTTGTTGTCCGACACGATGCGCTCGCCGTTGGCGACGCCGTCCGAGGGCACCAGGTCGATCATCCAGCCGCGCTTGCCCGCCATGTCGCCGGCCGTGGCGGTAGAAAAGGTGCGCGCCGTGCTGCCCGAAACCACGGCCTCGGCGGTGATGTAGCGCGACTTCAGCGTGGTGCGGTCGGAAATCTGCGTGCCGTCGTCGACCAGTCCGTACCAGGTCTGCACCGACTTGTCGGTGACGTCGGTGCTGATCAGGTATTGCCCGGTGCCGACGAAGACGAACACCTTGCCGAAATTCGGGTCACCCTTGCGCGTGTTCAGCCCCACGCTGATGCCGCCGGTGATCGGCTGGCGCACGCTGAACGCGTCCATGGCCACGAACAGCGGCTGCGGCGCGGCGGAAGTGCCGAAGGCCGGGCCCCAACTAGCCGAGTTGCTCGCGCTCAGGTCCCACTTCCACACGTTGCCGAGTCGGTCGCCGGCGTAGGCCACGTCCAGCGTGCCGTCGGCGTCCTTGTCCCAGCCGCGCGCCGAGGCCAGCCCGTTGGATGCGCTGCTCGAGCCGGCCTGGGTGTCGAGCTTGCGGATCAGCGCGCCGGTTTCGATGTCGATGATGAACAGCACCGCACGCTCGCTGGCACCGTTGTAGCCGTTGCCCACCAGCACCGCGGTCTTGCCGTTGTTCAGCTTGGCAACGAAGGGCTTGCCCAGCGACACGCCCAGGTCGGCCTCCGAGTACTCCCACAGCACATTGCTGGCGGCAAAGCTGGCCGGCGTCGACACGTCCAGCGCGAACAAGGTCTTGCCGCCGCGTCCGAGCGTGCCGACCAGGATGTTCTTGCCCGATGTCTCGTTGCGGGTCGAGACCGTGACCTCGCCGTCGACGAAGTACTCGTGGCTGTAGGACGGACTGCTCAGCTTGTACAGCCGGTCCATCAGCGCGTTGGGGACGTAGGCGAACAGTTCGTTGCCGGTGTCGGCGTCGAAGGCGTGCAGCATGCCGTCGTTGGCACCGACGTACAGCGTGCGTGTGTCGGACACGTAGTAGGGCGACGAGCTGATGATGTCGCCGAGCACGCGGGTGCGCTTGCGCAGTGGCCCCGTGGCTTCCTCGTTCGTGGTGTCGCCGCGCATCCAGTCGATGCGCGCCTGCGCGCACGCCGCCCCGGTGCCCAGCGCGCCGCCGCAGCTGCCGGTGGCCAGCAGGCCCTGTTGCGTGGCGTCCAGGTCGGTCAGCAGCTTGAATGCCACGCCGCCGCTGCCCGGCTTGTAGGTGAACACCTTGCGCGCCGATGGCGCGGCGAAGCGGCCGGCGTCGTTGGTGCTCCATTGCGACACCATCGTGCCGTCCTGCTTGGGCTTGAGCGCTTCGAGCTCGCCCGACCAGTCGGTGCTGTCGAAGCGGCCCTGGTAAACGCGGCTGCCGTCGTTGATCGCGGTCGAGTTCTGCGACACCGCACCGAAGGCCGAGGTCTTGCGGAACACGTCGTCGAAGATCGACTTGAACGCGGCTTCGAGCGACGCGGTGTTGTCCGCGCTGTAGGCGGTGCCGGTGCCCCCGGCCGCGGCGATGGCATCCAGCGTGGTCGGGTCGGTGCCGAAGGGCAGCGCGAAGCCGATGACGTAGGTCTCGATGCCGGCGGCCTTCAGCGCGGCGGCGGCGGCGGCGGTCTGTGCGATCGCGGTCGAGGGCACGGCAACCAGCGCGCCGTTCTTGTCGGTGGACGGCAACCCGTCGGTGAGCAGGATGACGAAGTCCTTGCCGCAGGAGTTGGGCAGCGGGTAGCAGCTCGCGGTGTAGCCCTCGCTGGTGTTGTTCCAGCTGCCGCCGCCGCCCTTGAAGTAGTCCTTGGCGGTGTACAGAGTGCCTTCCAGCGGCGTCAGCCCGGCGTTCTTGATGCCGCTGGAGGTGCACGGCGACGGATCGCCGGGGATGTTGCAGGCCAGCTTGGCCTTGATCGTGTTGCCCTGTGTCGTGTCCAGCGCCTTGATCGGCACTTCGAGATAGCCGCGACCGGGCGAGTCGTTGCGCAGCCAAGTACGGCCGACGACGTTCCAGGACATCAATTTGCCGAAGTCGAGAATGCCCTGGGCGAAGTCGCTGTCGGTCGGGTGGAAGGTATAGCTGTTGCCGCCGCCGCTGTAGCCCTGCGCGGCCTCCGAGGTGGCGTTGTTCCAGGTGGGAAGCGCATTGCTGGTGCCGGTCTTGGTCGGAAAGCAGCGATAGCTGTCCCACGGCCCACTTGAAGGGTTCTCGCCGTTGTTGAATGCGTTCGCGGTGGGCGAATAGCAATAGCGGTTGCCCTGGCTGCTGCCGGCGTAAAACGGCAGCGCCACGTTGTAGTAGACGTATTCGCCGGGTGAGCTGACGTTCGGCATTCGAAAGCGCTTGTGCGTCGCGCTGTCACGTGCGCCGGTCCAGCTCGGGTCGTAGGTCGCCGGGTCGTAGCTGGCGTCGTAGGGTGAGTTGTGCAGATAGTTGTCCGAAGGCGTGTTCTGCTTGTAGCGCATCAAGCCGAGGTTGACCCGGTTCTTGTAGGTGGTGGTCAGGTTGCGCACCACGCCGCGTGCGATCTCGGACTTGCTGTCCGGGCTGTTGCTGCCCACCGCTGCGCCGGAGGCGTCCTCGTCCATGCTGTTCGAGTTGTCCAGGATCACCAGCAGGTTGGCCTTGCCGCTGACCAGATACAGCGGGTTGTTGCCGATGGGCACACCGGCCGTTGCGGGCAAGCCGCATGCGGCCAGCGTCAGCGCGAGGGCGGTGGCGCGGCGCGTCGTGGGCCTCGGTGCGCGGCAGTGAATGGCGCGGCGGGTCTGGTGCATGGATGGGGCCTTCACAGGTGGCGGCAAGGGGATGGGCGCGGCCGTCAATGGGTGGCGACGTCCGACTGCACGATCACGTTGGCGCGGCCGTCGTCGGCGCTGCGCCCGGTGACGCGGTAGCGCGGGGTGCGGCAGTTCGGCTGGCGCGGGATCTCCTGGCCGCAGGCGGTCCAGTTTTCGCCGTCGCCGTAGCGCTCGACGATGGCCGAAGGTGTTGGCGTGCCGGCCGAGACCGACGCCGCCGTGTTGCGCCAGCCGGTGAAGGCTTCGTCGCTCCAGCGCGCGGCTGCGCTCGCGGCGGGCATTGCGCAGTAGCCGTTGCTGCAAGCGGTGTTGGGGAAGCTGCCGGCGGTGGCGGCCGCCGCGCGCTCCTCGGCCTCGCGCAGCGCAGTCTCCGCGCCCTGGAAGCCCAGATTGCGATCGTGGCTGGCCGCGCTCATGCGCGACTCCAGCGCCACCGAGCGCATCGAGCCCAGTCCGAGCACCATGACCAGCGCCAGCAGGATCAGGCTGACGATCAACGAGAAGCCGCGCTGGCGGCAACGCGCGCTTGCGGTTCGGTGAAGAC
>CALBTN010000441.1 GCA_937967345.1 uncultured Rubrivivax sp.
GGACCGGCAACCGCGTCACCTGCCGCGACTGGTTCCAGCTGTCGCTGAAGGAAGGGCTGACGGTCTTTCGCGATCAGGAATTCAGCATGGACATGGCCGGCGCCGCGTCGGCGCGCGCCGTCAAGCGCATCCAGGACGTGCTCAAGCTGCGCAGCGTGCAGTTCCCCGAGGACGCGGGCAGCATGGCGCACCCGGTGCGTCCCGACGCCTATCAGGCGATCAACAACTTCTACACCCCCACCGTCTACGAAAAGGGCGCCGAAGTCGTGCGCATGATGCACACGCTGGTCGGCCGCGATGGTTTTGCCAAAGGCCTGGCGCTGTACTTCGAGCGCCACGATGGCCAGGCTGTGACCTGCGACGACTTCGCGCAGGCCATCGCCGACGCCAACCCCGGCTCGGCGCTGGCGCAGCAGCTCGAGCGCTTCAAGCAGTGGTATGCGCGCGCCGGCACGCCGCAGCTGACGGCCAGCGGCAGCTACGACCCCGAGTCGCGCCGCTACACGCTGCAGCTGTCGCAGCGGCTGGGCCACGATGCCGGCGCTGCCCTGCTGATCCCGGTGCGCGCCGCGCTGTTCGGTGCGCACGGCCAGGCGCTGGCGCTGCAACTGCAAGACGAAGCCGCGGCGGGCGGCACCGAGCGGCTGCTGGTGCTCGACCGGCCGCAGTGCAGCTTCACTTTCGTCGACGTGGCCGAGCCGCCGGTGCCGTCGCTGCTGCGCGGCTTCAGCGCACCGGTGGCGCTGCACGACGGCCTGGACGACGCCGCGCTGCTGACGCTGCTGGCGCACGACACCGACCCCTTCAACCGCTGGGAAGCCGGCCAGCGCCTGGGCCTGCGCCGGCTGCTGGCCGCGCTGCTCGGTGCCAGCCCGTCAGCGCTCGACGACAGCTACGTCCAGGCGCTGCGCCGCGTGCTGCGCGACGCCACGCTGGACCCGGCCTTCAAGGCGCTGGCCCTGGCGCTGCCCGGCGAAGGCTACATCGCCGAGCAGCTGGCGCAGGTCGACCCGCAGCGCATCCATACGGTGCGCGAGCAGCTGCTGGACCAGCTGGCCGAGCTGCTGCACGCCGACTGGGTCTGGGCCTACGAGCAGCACCAGGTGCGCGACGGTTATGCGCCCTCGCCGGCACAGGCCGGCCAGCGCGCGCTGGCCGCGCGTGCACTGGCCATGCTGTGCCGCCACGCGGTGCGCCGTGGCGATCCGGTGTGGCCGGGCCGCGCCTACCAGCAGGTCAAGGACGCCGGCAACATGAGCGAGCGCCTGGCCGCGCTGAACGCGCTGGTGCACGCGCGCGCCGAGCTGGCCGAGCCGGCGCTGCAGCGCTTTCACGCCGCCGCGCAAGGCAACGCGCTGGTGCTCGACAAGTGGTTCGAAGTGCAGGCCCGCGCCAGCGAGGACGCGCAAGGCCCGGGCGGCGCGGTGCTGGCGCGCGCCAAGACGCTGCTGCAGCACCCGGACTTCTCGCTGCGCAACCCGAACCGCGTGCGCTCGCTGCTGCTCGCGCTGTGCCGCGACAACCCGGCCGCCTTCCACCGGCCCGATGGATCGGGCTACGCGTTCTGGGCCGAGCAGCTGCTGGCGCTGGACGCAATCAACCCCAGCGTCGCCGGCCGTCTGGCGCGGGTGATGGACCGCTGGGCCCATCTGGCCGAGCCCTACCGCAGCGGTGCACGCGAAGCCATTGCGCGGGTCGCCGCGCGCGCCGAACTCAGCACCGAGCTGCGCGAGATCGTCAACCGGGCCTTGGAGAGCGCATGAAGAAGATCACCCTGACCCAGTACCTGGTCGAGCAGCAGCGCGAGCACGGCCGCATCCCCGGCCAGCTGCGTTTGCTGATCGAGGTGGTGGCGCGCGCGTGCAAGCGCATCGCGATCGAGGTGAACAAGGGCGAGCTCGGCGGCGTGCTCGGCAGCGCCGACACCGCCAACGTGCAAGGCGAGGTGCAAAAGAAGCTCGACATCATCAGCAACGAGGTGCTGATCGAGGCCAACGAATGGGGCGGCCACCTGGCGGCGATGGCCAGCGAGGAGATGGACTCGATCCACGTCGTGCCCAACCGCTACCCGCAGGGCGAGTACCTGCTGCTGTACGACCCGCTCGACGGCTCCAGCAACATCGACGTCAACGTCAGCATCGGCACCATCTTCTCGGTGCT
The DNA here is from genome assembly GCA_937967345.1 of uncultured Rubrivivax sp. Taxonomy (GTDB): domain Bacteria; phylum Pseudomonadota; class Gammaproteobacteria; order Burkholderiales; family Burkholderiaceae_C; genus Rubrivivax. The sequence continues at coordinate 2,161 of CALBTN010000441.1, forward strand.
GCGCAAGGTCGGGCACCACCACGGCGTCAGCGAGGACGACTTCCTTCAGCCCGGGCGCTTCCAGGCGGCCGCCGGCTACTGCGTGTACGGGCCGCAGACGCAACTGGTGCTCACGGTGGGCAACGGGGTGGTGGTGTTCACGCTCGATCGCGAGCTCGGCTCGTGGGTGCTCACCGGGCAAGACCTGAGGATCCCCGACGACACCAAGGAGTTCGCGATCAACATGTCGAACCTGCGGCACTGGGCAGCACCGATGCGCCGCTACATCGACGAATGCCTGGCCGGCAGCACCGGCGAGCGCGGCAAGGACTTCAACATGCGCTGGGTCGCCAGCATGGTGGCCGACGTGCACCGCATCCTGTGCCGCGGCGGCGTGTTCCTGTATCCCTGGGACGCGCGCGACCCGGAAAAGCCGGGCAAGCTGCGGCTGATGTACGAGGCCAACCCGATGTCCTTCCTGATCGAGCAGGCCGGCGGCGCGGCCACCAACGGCCGCCAGCGCATCATGGACCTGATGCCGACCAAGCTGCACGAGCGCGTGTCGGTGGTCATGGGCTCGAAGAACGAGGTCGAGCGCATCACCCGCTACCACCTCGAAACGCCAAACGCACCCTGATCGGCGCTCCCCGGATCGGCGCCGTCGCGGCCTGACGCTACGGGTCGCAGCGCCGGACGCGCTTGCCGTGCAACGCCGCCGGCAGGGTTTGCATCACCCGCGCATTGCCGTCCACGCTGACGTGCAGGCCGCTGGCGTCGCGCGTGAAGACGAAATCCATCATCTCGCCCGGGGCCACCTCGCTGGTCAGCGCCGCCTCGAAACCTGCCGGGGCGAACGCGCCGGCCGGCGCTGGCCTGGGCTGGCGCCCGGTGAGCAGCACCTTGCCCTGGTCGCGCACCACCAGCGCATCGTCCAGCACTTCCACCCGAGGCCGCAGCGGATTGCCGCACTCGGGCGCGTAGACGCCGCGCAGGCGGCGCAGTTGCTGCGGCTCGGCCTGCGCGGCGGTGGCACCCAGCGCCAGCAGCGCCGCCGCGGCGAAAAGCTGGCGCGGCCGCGAACGCACGCTGATCGTCGTCATCGTCTTCCTCCTTCGACTTGCGTCCTTGCGCCATGCCGTCCCTCGCCTCGCGCCGCGGGCCGGCGCAGGTCCGACGAAAGTGTGAGGCAAGGCGCGGGTGGCCGCGCCATACTGCACGCCAAGCCGGCCTTGACAAGCGCAGCGCTGAGGATGCGCCGATGGCACCGCACAAGACCTGGACCGTGGCGCTGGCTGCCCTGCTCGCGGCGTGGCTGCCGGCCGGGCCGGTGCCGGCCGCGCCGGACGCCCGCTGGCTGGCCGCAGCCGAAAAGGCGCAGCCGGCCGTGATCGAAAGCCTGAAGCAGATGGTGCTGATCGAATCGGGCTCGACCGACAAGGCGGGGCTCGCACAGATGGCGGCGCTGGTCGACCAGCGGCTGCAAGCGCTGGGTTTCAGCACCGAGCGCCACCGGCTGGGCGACAGCGCCGACGCGGTGATCGGCACGCGGCACGGCAGCGGCAAGGCGCGAATCATGCTGCTGGCACACATGGACACGGTCTACCCGCCGGGGGTGCTCGCTTCGCAGCCGTTGAAGCTCGAGGGCAACCGCCTCTATGGCCCGGGCAGCGCCGACGCCAAAGGCGGCATCGCGATCTTGCTGCATGCGCTGCAGCTGCTGCTCGACGGCGGCTGGCGTGACTTCGCGACGATCACGGTGGTCGTCAACGGCGACGAGGAGACCGGCTCGGCCAGTTCGGGCGAGCTGATCGCGAGCCTGGGCGCGCAGCACGATGTGGTGCTGTCGTTCGAGCCTTCGGCAGCGAAGACGGTGGTCGAGGGCGAGCCGCTGACGCTGGGCACCGCGGGCGTGGGCAGCGCCACGCTCGAGGTCAAGGGGCGTGCGGCGCACGCCGGTGCCGCGCCCGACCAGGGCCGCAATGCGGTGATCGAGTTGTCGCACCAGCTGCTGCAAACGCGCGACGTTGCCAAGGACATCCCGGGGGCGCAGCTGAACTGGACCACGCTGCGCACCGACAACCCGACCAACCAGATCCCCGCGCTGGCCGTGGCGGTCGGCGACGTGCGCATCCTGCGCCCCGGCGCCGACGCCGCGCTGAACGCGGCGCTGCAAGCCAAGCTGGGCCAGCGGCTGGTGCCGGACACCGAGGCCAGTCTGAAGCTCGAGCTCCACCGCCCGCCCTTCGTGGCTGGCGAGCGCGGCCGCGCGCTGTTCGACAAGGCCAAGGCGATCTACGCCGAGATCGACCGGCCGCTGGGCTTCGGCGCGATGGGCGGCGGCGGCACCGACGCGGCCTTTGCCGCGCGCTCGGGCAAGCCCGTGGTGCTCGAAAGCTTCGGCCTGCCAGGCTCGGGCTACCACGCGACGGACGAGTACATCGAGATCGATGCCATCGTGCCGCGGCTGTATCTGGTGAGCCGGCTGCTGGTCGAGCTGGGCCGGCAGTGAGGCGCGCAGCCGCCGCGGTATCGACGCCGCCCGGCGCGGCCGGCCGCGCCGCTCAACGCCTGAGCACCTTGGCCACCGGCGCCGGGCGCAGCCGGTAGACATCGGGCATGCGCGAGCCCAGCAGCGGGCGCAGGTACAGGCGGAACGCATCGGTGATGTCGGTGCCGCTGGCGGCGATGAAGGCATCGTCCATCACCCGCGTCTTGCCGGCGACCTCGGCCAGCGGCATCAACGCGTAGTCGGCCGAGTAAAAGCCGACGCGCTTGATCACCACCGAGCCGTCGCGCAGCACGCCGTTGTCGCCCCACATCGCGTACTGCACCGCCTTCTCGCCGACCTCGCGCGCCTCGCGCGCGTCGACGTCGGATACGCAGCCGATGAAGCTGCGCTGCAGGTAGCCGAAGGTGTCGCCGCGCACGCGCTTGATGCCAAGCTGCGCCTTGATCTGCTCGCACAGCAGGTCGGCCAGCGCGCCGGTGCCCGACAACTGCAGGTTGCCGTGCTGATCGTGCTCGAGGCGCGGCTGCAGTTGCTCCAGCACCGGCCGGCCGGCGGCGTCGTGGATGCCTTCGGATACCGCCACCACGCAGCGGCCGTGGCGCTCGTGCGTCGTCTTCACGTCGGCGATGAAGCGGGCGATCTCGAAGTCGCGCTCGGGCAGGTAGATCAGGTGCGGGCCGTCGTCGGGAAACTTCTTGCCCAGCGCCGAGGCCGCGGTCAGGAAGCCGGCGTTGCGGCCCATCACCACCGCCACGTAGACCCCCGGCAGCGCGGCGTTGTCCAGGTTGGCGCCGGCGAAGGCCTGCGCCACGAAGCGCGCCGCCGACGGATAGCCTGGGGTGTGGTCGTTGCCCACCAGGTCGTTGTCGATGGTCTTGGGGATGTGGATGCAGCGCAGCGCATAAGCGGCGGCTGCGGCCTGCTGGCTGACGATGTGCACCGTGTCGGCCGAGTCGTTGCCGCCGATGTAGAAGAAGTAGCCGATACCGTGCGCGCGCAGCACCTCGAAAATCTGCTGGCAGTACTTCAGGTCGGGCTTGTCGCGCGTGGAGCCCAGCGCCGAACCCGGCGTGTCGGCCACCCGTTCCAGGTTGTTGCTGGTCTCGCGCGTCAGGTCGACGAAGTCCTCGTTGACGATGCCGCGAACGCCGTGGTGCGCGCCGTAGATGCGCTCGACGCCGCCGAAGCGGCGCGCTTCGAGCACCACGCCGGCCAACGACTGGTTGATCACCGCAGTCGGGCCGCCACCCTGGGCGACAAGGATCTTGCTGGCCAACATCAATGCTCCCCCGAAGCGTGCCTGGAGCCACGGATTCTGCGCTCGCCCAGCCGCTAGAATGCGCGCTCGCTCAAGTGCCGGTGTAGCTCAGTTGGTAGAGCAGCGCATTCGTAATGCGAAGGTCGACAGTTCGAGTCCGTCCATCGGCACCAATGTTTCCCAGGGCCCGCCACTGAGCGGGCCCTGACGTTTGCGGGCGCAGCGATCCTGCTCGCGCGGTTCGGATCCGCATGGCGCGGCACTCAACCCGGGCTCGTCCTCGGGCCGGCGCACCGCTTCGCGCGGCTCGTGCGTTCATTGCGTCTGCGTCGCCCGCTTCGGGTGCGGATTCGCTTTGCGCTCACGCCCTCAGCAGCGCCTCGTACTCGTCGCGAAAGCGCTGCAGCGAGCTCTGCACCACGGTCACCGCGCCGTCGATCAGGCCGCAGCGGCCGCTGCCGGGCAGGATGCGGCACAGGTTGTCCAGCGCGTCCAGGTCGGCGCGCACGCCGCGTCCGGTGTCGATGCGGTTGAGCAGTTGCGTCAACTGGAAGCTGCCGCCCTTGCACGGCGGGCACTGGCCGCACGAGCCCTGGGCGAAGAAGTTCACGTACTCGGCCACCTTGCGCACGATGCCCGTGCCCTCGGAGACGACGATCATCGCGCCGGTACCCAAGCGCGAGCCGCGTGCGCGCACCGCGCCGAAGTCCAGCGCCACATCCAGGTCGGCGCGCGTCAGCAGCGTGTTCGACGGCCCGCCGGTGAACACCGCCTTGAACTGCTTGCCCTGCAGCATGCCGCCGCCGTGTTCGAACACCAGTTCGTCCAAGCGCGTGCCCATCGGCAGCTCGTACAGCCCCGGGCGCAGCACGTCGCCCGACAACGAATACAGCTTGGTGCCGGCTGCGCCGCCCCGCCCCAGGCCGCGGTACCAGGCGGCGCCGTGGCGCAGGATGCCCGGCACGTGCGCCAGCGTCTCGACGTTGTTGACGACGGTCGGCGCACCGTGCACGCCCAGTTCGGCCGGAAACGGCGGCTTGCGCCGCGGGAACGGAAAGCCGCCTTCGACGCTGGCGATGACCGCCGTTTCCTCGCCGCCGATGTACAGGCCCGAGCTGGTCACCACCGCCAGCGCCAGCGGCGTGCCGATTGCTTGTTCGATCTGCGCTGACAGCGTGTGTTCGCACCACTGCCGCAGCGCTTCGCGCACCGCGGCCAGCGCCGCCGGCTGCTGCGGGTTGACGTAGAGCACGACGTGGTTGGCGCCGGTCGCCAGCGCGGCGATCAGCGCGCCTTCGATCACCTGGTGGGGCGTGTGCTCGAGCAGGAATCGGTCCTTGAAGGTGCCGGGCTCGTCCTCGTTGCCGTTGCAGACGATCCACTTGTCGGCGGCAGCGGCGGCCGCCACCGGCGCCCACTTGCGGTGCGTGGCAAAGCCGGCGCCGCCCATGCCACGCAGGTCGGCCTGTTCGATGGTGGCGATGACCTGCTCGGGTGCGGCCAGCGCATTGGCCAGCCCCGCGCCGCCGCCGCGCTGCAGCCAGGCTTGCAGGTCGGCGCCGACGCGGATCTCGTCGCGCAGCAGCACCTGGTTCAGTCGCGGGTCCAGCGTCATGGCTCGCTTCAGCGCACGCCGCCTGCGTGCCGCGCGGCTGGCGCGGCGCGCAGTCCGAGGTCGGCGCGCAGATCGAAGTGCGCGTAGTCGGGGAACAGCTGCGGCGCCTTGGCCTGCAGCGGCAGCCCGGCCAGCGTCAGCTCGCGCTGCCAGGCGTGCACGTGGCCGATGCCGGCGCGCTCGCCGATGAAGCGCCCGGCCATCGACGCGGCCGCCTTGCCGGCGCGCCGCCCCAGGCTCAGGATGTCGAGCAGCGCGTTGCCCATCAGCCGGTTGCGGCCGTGGATGCCGCCGGCCAGCTCACCGACGCAGTACAGCCCCGGCACGCTGGCGGCACCCTGCTTGTCGACGGCGACGCCGCCGTTCTGGTAGTGCAGCGTCGGGTAGACCAGGAACGGCTCGAGCGCCGGGTCGTGACCGCACTTGCGCGCCAGGTGGCACAGCGTCACCAGGCGCTGGTTCAGGATACCGGGCTGCTGCAACTCCAGCGTCGGCGTGTCGAGGAACACGCCGCGCTGGCCTTCACGTTCGATGCCGCGGCCTTCGGCGCATTCGCGCAGGATCGCCGACGCGACGGCGTCGCGCGTCGCCAGCTCGTCGACGAAGCGCTCGCCCTCGCCGTTGATCAGCTTGGCGCCGGCCGAACGCGCGGCCTCCGACACCAGCCCGCCGGCCAGGTGCGGCGGAAACGCGATGCCGGTCGGGTGGTACTGGAACGAATCCAGCTCGCGCAGCCGCGCGCCCAGCCGGTAGGCCAGCACCAAGCCGTCGGCCGTGGCACCGTAGTGGTTCGACGTGGGGAAGCGGTTCAGGTGCAGCCGCCCGGCGCCGCCGGTGGCCAGCACCACCGCGCGCGCGCGCACCAGCACGAAGCTGCGCCACTCCAGGTTGTAGAGCACCGCGCCGGCGCAGCGGCCGCGTTCGTCGGACAGCAACTCGACCACCGGGCAGCGGTTCCAGGTGTCGATCGCCGCGTCCAGCTCCACCGCCTCGCGCAGCACGCGCATCATCTCCAGCCCGGTGTAATCGCGGTACGACAGGATGCGCGCGGCGCTGGCGCCGCCCGGCTTCTTGCGCAGCAAGTTGCCACCGAGCGGGCGATCGTCCTCGAGGTCGAAAGCCATGCCCAGGCGGATCAACCAGCGGATCACATCGGGCCCGTCCAGCACCATCTGCGCCACCAGTTCGGGCTCGCCGCAAAAGTGCCCGGCGCGCAGCGTGTCCTCGAAGTGCTGTTGCGGGCTGTCGTCCTCGCCGACCGCGGCCTGGATGCCGCCTTCGGCCATCACCGTGTTGCTGTCGCCCAGCCGCAGCTTGGTCGCCAGCAGCACGCGCGCGCCTTGCTGCGCGGCGCTCAGCGCCGCGGCGCAGCCGGCGCCGCCGCCGCCGAGCACCAGCACGTCGGTGGTGGCCAGCTGCGCACCGGCGATGTCGACGTCGTCGATCAGCGCGTTGGCCTGCAGCTGGCGCGCCAGTTCGGGCTGACAAGGTTCGCCGCGGTTGACGCCGACCGCCAGCGCCACGCGCGCGTTCGGCCCGTGGTCGGGGTGGTGGGCGGCGAGCAGTTCGGCGACCGTGCCGGCTTGCGCGCGTTGCGCCGGTGTCGCGCCGGCGCGCCAGCGGCGGCGCGCGTCCTCGTAAGCGATCGCCGCCGCCACAGCGCGTCCTTCGTCCATCAGCCCGGTGGCCGCGCACCCGGCGCGTCGAAATCGATGCTCATCGCGCCGCTGTCGATCTGCTGCAGCCGGCGCATCAGGTCGCCCGGGCGCAGCCCGAGCGACGCGCTCATGCGGCGCACGAACAGCCCGAGGTGGTTGGGCCGGATGTGTTCGGGGCAGGCCAGCGTGCACAGGCCGCACATCACGCATTCGTCGAACACGGCGGCCGCCTCGCCGAGCCGGCCATCGACCGCGAGGTTGACCCCGCTGTGCACCTGCAGCCCCTTCGGGCAGGCGCGGTCGCAGCCGCCGCAGTGGCGGCAGTGCGCGGCTTCGGGGAACACCGCGCCGACCTGGCGCAGCGCGTCCCAGCTGTCGGCGATGTCCTGCAGCCGGTAGACATGGCGCAGCGACGGCGTGAAGTAGTCGAGGAAGGCCACCTGCAAGCCCTCTTCGACCGCCGTCTCGCAGGCCAGCTCGGTACGCACCTCGGCGTCGCCCGAGCGGCGCACCATCACGCGGCACGAGCCGCACACGCCCTGACCCATGCAGCCCACGTTCTCGACCAGCGTGTGGCCGGCGTGCAGGTAGGCCTGCAGGATCGAGCTCGAGGCCGGCGCGTCGATCTCCGATCCTTCGATGCTCAGATGCACCTTCTTGACGGGCTGCTCCATCAGGGCTCGGCGCTCGGCCTTGGGAGCCACGGCTGGCGTGGCGACGGCGCAGCGTAGCGCAAATCCGCACCCAGGCCGGCCGCGTTCGCACAGAATCCGACGCGCCACCACGAGGAGACGCGCTTGGGCTTCAAACCGATTCCGATGGCAGTCGCGCTGGCCATCGGGCTGCTGATCTGGTTCGTGATTCCGCCACCCGAAGGCGTGACGCCGCAGGCCTGGGAGCTGCTGGCGCTGTTCGTCGCCACCATCGCCGCGATCATCGGCAAGGCGATGCCGATCGGCGCGCTGGCGATGCTGGCGATCACGCTGGTGGCGCTCACCGGCATCACCAGCGACAAGCCGGCCACCGCGATCGCCGATGCGCTGAGCAGCTTCGCCAGCCCGCTGATCTGGCTGATCGGCGTGGCGATCATGATCTCGCGCGCGCTGATCAAGACCGGGCTGGGCGCGCGCATCGGCTACCGCTTCATCGTGCTCGTGGGCAAGCACACGCTGGGCATCGGCTACGCGCTGGCCGCGGCCGAGCTGACGATCGCGCCGGTCACGCCCAGCAACACCGCGCGCGGCGGCGGCATCATCCACCCGATCATGCGCGGCATCGCCGGCAGCTTCGATTCGGACCCCGAGCAGGGCACGCAGAACCGCATCGGCCGCTACCTGGCCTTGGTGAACTACCACGCCAACCCGATCACCTCGGCGATGTTCATCACCGCCACCGCGCCCAACCCGCTGGTGGTCAAACTGGTGGCCGACGCCACCGGCGCGCAGGTCAGCCTCAGCTGGGGCACCTGGGCGCTGGCGATGCTGCTGCCCGGGCTGGTGGCGCTGGCGCTGATGCCGCTGGTGATCTACTGGCTGTACCCGCCCGAGCTCAAGCACACGCCCGATGCCGCGCACTTCGCGCACGAAAAGCTGCAGCAGATGGGACCGATGAGCGGCGGCGAGAAGATCCTGCTCGGCGTGTTCGCACTGCTGCTGGCGCTGTGGGCCGGCGTGCCCGAACGCGTCTTCGGCGACGCCTGGGCGGTGGACGCGACCACCGCCGCCTTCGCCGGCTTGGGCGTGCTGTTGCTGACCGGCGTGCTCGCCTGGGAGGACCTGCTGAAGGAGAAGAGCGCGTGGGACACGGTGGTGTGGTTCTCGGCGCTGGTGATGATGGCGACCTGGCTGAACAAGCTTGGCCTGATCGGCTGGCTGTCCAAGGCGATCGAAACCGGCATCGGCGGCCTCGGGCTGGACGGCTGGTTCGCCGCGTGTTCGCTGCTGCTGCTGGCCTACCTGTACGCGCACTACATGTTCGCCAGCACCACCGCGCACATCACCGCGATGTTCGGTGCCTTCTACGCCGCCGGGCTGGCGCTGGGCGCGCCGCCGTTCCTCTTTGCGCTGCTGATGGCGGCGGCGTCGAACATCATGATGACGCTGACGCACTACGCCACCGGCACCTCGCCGGTGATCTTCGGCTCGGGCTACACCACGCTGGCCGAGTGGTGGAAGTGCGGCTTCGTGATGAGCGTGGTGCTGATCGCGGTGTGGGTGCTGGTCGGTGCAGCCTGGTGGAAGCTGCTCGGCTACTGGTAGACGCCGGCACCGTGCCCGACCCAGCCTGCCGCCCACAACGACCATGCCCCTGACCCCCATGCTGAAGCCGGCCTGCCTGGCGCTGTGGCTGGTGGCGGCCACCGCGCTGGCGCAGATCCCCGGCTCGCCGGCCAAGACCGACGCCGCCGCCGCACCGGCGCAGGCGGTCATCGTCCCGATCGGTGACATCGCCCAGCGCGCCGACGAGGACGAGGCCTTCGTGCAGGAGGTGATCCAGCGCAGCAAGGCCAACACCAGCGCCGACACGCTGAAGGAGCGTCTGGCCACGATCCAGCGCAATGTCGACGACCTCGCCGTCAAGGCCCAAGGCAACCGGCTGGACACGATGACGCTGTCCAGCCTCGAGGCGCTGGAGCGCTACCTGAGCTTCCTGGACCACCAATTGCACCAGTGGCAGACCGAGCAGCAGGCGGCGGCGCGGCCGGTGTCGGCCGACGCGGCGACCTTGCTGCAGCGGCGCAAGCTGTGGCAGGACACGCGCACCGCCATCGCCGGCAGCACGATGTCGGCGCTGACGCAGCGCATCGACCTGCTGCTCGGCGCCATCGGCCAGGCCGAGCGCGCGGTGTCGCAGCCGCTGACGCAACTGCTGGCGCTGGGCCGCGAGGCCGCAGCGTTGCAGACCCGCGTCAGCCAGGCAAGCGCGGCAGCCGCCACGCGCATCGCCGCCATCGACCGCCGGCTGTGGTCGCGTGATACCGACAACCTGTTCACCGCGCTGGCCAGCGCCGAGCGTGCGCCCGCGCTGACCACCACCACGCTGCGAGAGCAGCTTGGCGCGGATTCGATCTTCGCCAACGACCTGACGCGCGGTGCGCGCAACCTCAGCGTCGGCGTGCTGGTGCTGGCGCTGGCGCTGCTGCCGCTGGTGCTGTGGCTGTCGGCGCGGGCCCGCAAGGCCTTTGCCGGCGACCCCGGCCTGGAGCGCCACCGCAAGGCGCTGACGCGGCCGCTGTCGGCCTGGCTGCTGCTGAACCTGGGCGTGTTGATGACGATCCAGTTCTTCGGCCCGCTCACGCCGCTGCGGCTGCTGTTGCTGCTGGCCTGGCTGCCGATCATGCGGCTGCAGCCCAACCCGATTCGCAGCCTGCTCGGGCGCGGCATCTACTTCAGCGGCGCGTTCTTGCTGCTGGAGCTGATCGCCCAGGCGGTCGCCCCGATGCCGCTGCTGTTTCGCCTGCTGCTGCTGCTGAACAGCGTGGCCATGCTGGCGGTGCTGGCGTGGCTGCTGCGCCGGCTGCTGCGCGCGCAGCGTCTGCGCGACAGCCGCGTGCTGCGGCTGCTGCGCAACCTGCTGGCCGGCGGCTGTGCGGCGCTGGCGGCGGCGATCGCCTCGAACCTGGTCGGCAACGTCACGCTGGCGGCGATGCTCACCGAGGCCACGCTGGACAGCGCCTATGTCGGGCTGTTCCTGCTGGCCGCCAGCAACACCGTGCGCGGCTGGTTGCGCTACGTCTTCCGGCCGACGGCGCAGCGGCTGGGCGCGGGCCGCATGCGCGCCGGCAAGCTGCTGCAGGTGCTGTCGCAGCTGTTCGAGCTGGCGCTGTTCCTGGCCTGGCTGTACGTCACGCTCGACGCCTTTCGCGTGTGGCGCCCGCTGCAAGGCTGGCTGCGGGCGTTGTTCGAGTTCACGCTGCACATCGGCAGCCTGACGATGACGGTGGGCGGCATCGCGCTGTTCTGCGTGTCGGTGTACCTGTCGTTCTGGTTCGCCAAGACGGTGCGCGGCGTGCTCGCCGAGGACGTGCTGCCGCGCATGACGCTGCCGCGCGGCGTGGCCAACAGCGCGTCGACGATCAGCTACTACGCGCTGCTGATCCTGGGCCTGCTGGTGGCGCTGACCGCGGCCGGCTTCCAGGCCTCACAGGTGGCGCTGGTGCTGGGTGCGCTCAGCGTGGGCATCGGTTTCGGCTTGCAGACGGTGGTCAACAACTTCGTCTCGGGCCTGATCCTGATGTTCGAGCGGCCGATCCAGCCGGGCGACACGGTCGAGGTGTCGGGCACGATCGGCACGATCCGCGACATCGGCATGCGCGCCACCACCTTCACCACCTTCGAAGGTGCCGATGTGGTCGTGCCCAACGGCATGCTGCTGTCGGAAAAGCTGGTGAACTGGACCTTGAGCACCAACACGCGGCGCATCGATCTGCCACTCGGCGTGGCCTACGGCAGCGACCCGGCGCAGGTGCGCGACTTGCTGCTGCGCGTGACGCACGGCATCGGCGGCGTGGCGCGGCACCCGCCGCCGTCGGTGCTGTTCATCGGCTTCGGCGCCAGCTCGCTGGACTTCAGCGTGCGCGCCTGGACCGACTACGACGTCTTCATGATCGTGCGCAGCGACCTGGGCATCGCGATCCATGACGCACTGAAGCAGGCCGGCATCGAGATCCCGTTCCCGCAGCGGGACCTGCACCTGAGGTCGATCGAACCGGAGCTGTTCGACCGGCTGCAACCGCAGCGCGCGGCCGATGCCGCGCCGTCCCCGCCCAAGGGCAGCGCTGGGGCGGGTTGATACCAAGTTGCGTTCGATCGCATCAGGACGACCGACTGCGATCGCGCGAACCCTCATGAGCCCCGGTGCGGCTGCGCGTCGCGGCCATAGGGGTCGTCGAAGCCCAGCCCCCGCAGCAGCTGAGTCTCGCGCGCCTCCATCACCTCGGCGTCGGCGGGCGAGGTCTCGTGGTCGAAGCCCAGCGCGTGCAGCGCGCCGTGCACCAGCAGGTGCGCGTAGTGCGCCTGCAGCGTGATGCCGGCGGCCAGCGCCTCGCGCTCGACCACCGGCGCGCACAGCACCAGATCGGCCTGCAGCAGCGGCTCGCGCTCGTAGTCGAAGGTCAGCACGTTGGTCGCGTAGTCCTTGGCGCGATATTCGCGGTTCAGCCGGCGGCCTTCGGCCTCGCCGACGATGCGCACCGTGATCTGCGCCGGCCCGGGCAAGGCCGCACGCAGCCAGCGCGCGACGCGGTGGCGCGGCAGCTCGTGCCGGTGGCGGCCATCGGGCATCTGCAACGACAGGCTCAGCGGCGCGGGCATCGCCGTCAGGCCGATGGCTCGCCCGAGCGCGCCGCCTCGTAGGCCTCGACGATGCGCGCGACCAGCGGGTGGCGCACCACGTCGGCCGCACCGAACTGGGTGAAGGCCACCCCTTGCACGCCGGCCAGCACCGCCTGGGCCTCGACCAGCCCGCTGGTGCGGCCCTTGGGCAGGTCGATCTGGCTGACGTCGCCGGTGACCACGCAGCGCGAGCCGAAGCCGATGCGCGTCAGGAACATCTTCATCTGCTCGGACGTGGTGTTTTGCGCCTCGTCGAGGATGACGAAGGCGTGGTTCAGCGTGCGCCCGCGCATGTAGGCCAGCGGTGCGACTTCGAGCAGGCCCTTGTCGAAGGCGCGCTGCACGCGCTCCAGGCCCATCAGGTCGTACAGCGCGTCGTACAGCGGGCGCAGGTAGGGGTCGACCTTTTGCGCCATGTCGCCGGGCAGGAAGCCCAGCCGCTCGCCGGCCTCGACCGCCGGGCGCGTCAGCACGATGCGCTGCACCGTGCTGCGCTCGAGCGCATCGACCGCGCAGGCCACCGCGAGAAAGGTCTTGCCGGTGCCGGCCGGGCCGACGCCGAAGCTGATGTCGTGGCCGAGGATGCTGCGCAGGTAGCGCAGCTGGTTGGGCGAACGCGCGGCCAGGTCGCTGCGGCGCGTGTGCAGCACGATGCGGGCCTCGCCGTCGGTGCCGGGTGCGCCGCGCGCAGCGCCAGCATCAGCGGCCATCGCGCCTTGGGCCTGGTGCAGCGCATGCTGCAGCCGCTGCGCATCGATCGGCTGCTGCGCGCCGTCGTACAGCTGCCGCAGCAGTTCGAGCGCGGCCTGCGCCGCGGCGGGCTCGCCGTCGATGCGAAAGCGCTCGTGGCGGCGCGCGATGCGCACCCCCAGGCCGCCCTCGATGCGCCGCAGGTGCTCGTCGAGCGCGCCGCACAGATTGGCCAGACGCGGGTTGTCCACCGGCGTGAAGACATGTCGCAGGATCACGGTGCCGAGAGCGGCGGCGCACGCGCCGCCAAAGCGGAACAAGCGCACATTGTCGCGCCGCGGCCGTCCTGCAAAATCGGCGGCGCGATGCAATGCTGTTTGCCCAGTGCCGCTTCAACTCGCGCGCGCGCGGCCGCGCCAGGGCTGTCGCGCAGCCGGCCGCGCTGGTGGCTGGTGCTGGCGCTGTGGCTGTGTGCCGCAGCGCTGCCGGCGCAGACGCTGCGGATCGATCGCGCGCAGGCGGTGCAAAGCGACGCGCCGCGCTTGCCGCAGGATGGCGATGGCGCAACCGTCGCGCTGCCCGACGAGTGGGACTCGGATCCGTCCGGCGGCGGCCCGCTGTGGTACCGCGTCCGGTTCGGCGCCGCACCGGCCACGGCCGACGGCGAGCTGCTCGCGCTGTACATCGAGCGCGCGTG